>CAYYSS010000115.1:0-7996 GCA_964474325.1 uncultured Nitrospirota bacterium | reverse complement strand
CTTTCCGGCATACAACCACGAGAACTACGTGGAAACGGCGCTCCGGAGCGCCCTTGCCCAGACCATGGACGATCTCGAGGTCGTCGTGATCGACGACGCGTCCACCGACGCCACCCGTGAAATTACAGACCGCTTCGACGACCCCCGGATCCGGCGCAGTCATCATGAGGAAAACAAGGGGGCGGCCGCCACCTTGAACGAAGGAATCGGTCTCTCCCGCGGACGGTACGTGGCCATCCTCAACTCCGACGACGTCTTCGCCCCGAACAGGCTCGAACGCCTGCTTGAAGCCGCGGAGAAAACCGGCGCGCCCTTCGTCGCCGGCGACGTGGAACTTATCGACGGCGAGGGGACCGTGCTCAGGGACAAGAACCACTGGTGGATCTCCTGGTACGAGGACCTGAAACGGATATACGGCGAGACGGGCGATCTTGTCCGGACACTGCTTACGGGAAACATGCTCCTTACCACCTCCAATTTCTTTGTCCGGCGGGACGTATTCGACAAGATCGGACGTTTCAACGACTACCGGTACGTCCTGGACTACGAGTTTATCCTCCGCTATCTCGCCGACCGGCCCGACGGGCTCCTGTTTTTGCCGGACGAAACACTTCTGTCCTACCGGCTCCATGGGCAAAATACCATCCGGGAAGACCGGGTGGCGCCCAATCGGGAGACTTTCGATATCCTGCTTGCCTGGTACCCCCTCCTGATCCCCCCCGCGGAACGCCCCCGCTTCAAGGCCCTGGAACGGCAACTCCGGAAGGTGGAAGGACACACCGCCGAAGAAAGCGCCCGGCTCGGGCAGAAAGAAGCGGAAGAACTCGTCCGTCTGCGGAACACGCTTTGGGAAAAGGACCGGGCCATCGAGGACCTGCAAGGGCACCTGCGGGTGAAAGACGAGCGCATCGCCTGCATGACGGAGGAGCGGGACGGACTGCGCGGCATGTTGTGGGAGAAAGAGGATGCCATCAGGAAACTTCACGGATGGAACGTGGAAAAAGACGGGATCATCGCCGGACTCGAAAGAAATACGACTGAACTCCGGGCTATGATTACGGAAAAAGACGCGGAGCTCGCCCAGGCATTTCAGACTCGGAGCTACCGCCTCGGTTTCGCCCTGCTTCAACCGTTCCGTATCCTGAAGGAACTCTTCCGGGCACGATGAAAAGGGAGATCACCCATCCGATATGGACGCGACGGTAGGCATAATTACACGGACAAAAGACCGGCCGGTTCTTCTGAAACGCGCCCTCGAAAGCGTTCTCAACCAGAGTTATGACGACTGGCGCATGGTCATTGTGAACGACGGGGGCAACCCTGAAGAAGTCGACCGACTCGTTGAACAGTACGCGGCGCCGTCACGGGGCCGGATCACCGTTATTCACAACCCTGAATCCCTGGGCATGGAAGCGGCCAGTAATAAGGGCATCCGTTCCATCCGGACGCGCTATCTCGCCATCCACGACGACGACGACAGTTGGGTGCCTGAATTTCTCACCATAACGGTGGCCGAGATCGAAAACATCCGCAAACAATTCCCCAGTGTCGCCGGCGTCGTGTCTCTGGCCAATGCCGTCTTTGAACGCGTGGAAGGGAATGTGGTTCACATCGACTGGACCGAGCCCTATCGGACGTCGGAAAAACGGGGGCTCGTTTCTTTCGACGAGCTGTTAACGGAAAATCAATTCGCGCCCATCCAACTTCTCTTTCGCTATGACGCCGCGGAGGAAATCGGTTTCTTTCGTGCGGATCTCCCTGTTCTCGGCGACTGGGACTTCAATATCCGCTTCATGTGCCGACATGATATATTTATCATTCCCCAGTTTCTCGCCTTTTACCACCATCGGGTTTCCGACCAGACCGTCTACGGCAATTCCATAATCGCCGATCGGAGTCGGCACGACCTCTATGCCACCATGCTCAAGAACGAATGGCTGAGACGGGATATAACCGAACATGGAACCGGCGTGGGCGCCCATATTGCCCTCCGACAGGCAATTCACGCCCTTGAAAAGGCCCGGGAAGCGCTTCCGGCGCAACCGGCCGCCGAACCGGAAACGCCCCGAGAACCCGAACCCGGGCGAATTGCACGGCGCCTGAAACGTTCATGGCAATTGGTCACGTTATGGATGGCTTCGGGCCAGAAAATGCACTACGCCAAGAAGTTTTTCCGAATTCTTTCCTCCGAAGGGATCGGCGCAGCTGTTCGCCGGGTGAAATTCTGGTTTTTCAGTCGGCACGGAGGTTGAAGTCGTATCCGGCACCACCGTTTCTCTTCTAATGGATAAAACCCAACTCCTTAAGACATATAGCGACAGAATAGCCGGGGCCAAGGTCGTATCATTCGATGTTTTCGACACGTTGATCCACCGAACGGTACATCGGCCGACGGATGTCTTTGACGTGGCCGCGTCGTGCCTGAAACACAGCGAATTCGGTCTTATGAACCCCGAAATAGCCTGCAATTTCGCTCAGAAGCGGATCGATGCGGAAGTTGAGGCCCGAAAGAGGTTAGCGGCGTCCCACGGCACCCCGGAAGTAGGCCTGGAAGATATCTATGACGTCCTTACCGAATACCTCGACCTCACCCCGGAACAACGCACGTACCTGAAGGACCTGGAACTTACCCTGGAGACACGTTTCTGCCATCCGAACCCTCTCATGCAGACGTTTTTCAAGGTTGCGGCACATAACGGGCGACGGGTGGTGTTGTGTTCGGACATGTACCTGCCGTCTTCATTCATTGAAGAGCTGCTTACGGCGTGCGGCTTCACTAAACCGTATACATTGTTGGTCTCGTGGGAACTCCGTAAAAGTAAACACGAAGGGTCCATGTTCGGTGAACTATTGAGGCGATTCTCCGTCAAACCGCGGGACGTCGTCCACTTCGGCGACAACGAGCATGCCGACGTGGAAAAGGCCCGCGAAGCGGGCGTTCAACCGGAATTATTTAACTACCTGCGGGACCGGATCGAACCCGGCTTGCGTATGCCTCTTGAAAAACCCGCCGACGGCGGCCCCGTTTGGTCCCTGATCATGGGCTCGATACGACGGCGGCTCATGGAGAGGACGTTCGACTTCTGGGAGGACATCGGGCTACAGGTCTTCGGCCCGCTTTTTGTCGGCAATATTCTCTGGACGGCCCATCTTGCCAGGCAGGATCGCATCGAACGCCTTCTGTTCTTCGCCCGGGACGCCTATCTACCCTACCAGGTCTTTCAACGGTACAAAGGTTTACTCGGGCCGGAAGTAGAACTGAAGTATGCGTATTTTTCCCGTGCGGCGCTTCTCCTTCCAAGCTTTGTCGATATGCCCATCGACCGCGTTTGGCATCTTTTCAGCGGCCGGGCGACACGCTCGGTGGGGTACCATTTTCGAAAACTGGGCATGAACCCCCATGAATATCTGGGCGAAATCAAGCGGGCCGGGTACGCGTCCGTGGACGAAATCGTGCCTAACAGCGACCTGCGGATGTTCCGCCTGCTGAACTCGCTCTGGAACAACATACTTCTTGAGGCCAAAAAAAAACGCCCCCTTCCGCTTCGATACGTTGTCGAACTTGCGGAGGGGGTGCAGCGGCTGGGTATTGTGGACATCGGGTGGACAGGGAACATGCAAGGCGGTTTTTCGCGGCTCCTCCAGCTGGCGCGCACGGATTATCACGTCAATGGCTATTATCTGGGAACATTCGGCATGTTACCCCAGAACTATCTGCCGCGCAATGTCTATCGGGGGTATCTTGTCAACGAAAACCAACCATGGGAATTCTGCGACAGTCTCATTAACGGCGGCGTGGAACTGCTCGAGTTCGCGCTTATGGCGCCCCACGGCACCACACTCGGCTACCGGGAGGACAAAGGCGGCATCGCACCGGTTCTTGAGGAAAACAAAGAGGACCACGCGGTTCGGGAGTTGGCGCAACGGGTACAAAAGGGGGCCTGGGAGTTTATTGAAGCGGTTCTGCCCCACGTGCTGGCAATGGGCATTGACGGCTTTATATCCCAACGATGGGCCGACCCGTTTTTCAGATTGGTCAATCAACCCACCATGGAGGAGGCGGATATGCTTGGAGAACTGACCCACTCCGATACGGCGTCGGATACCAGCAAACGTCTGCCCATCGCGGAAAAGTTACCCGAAGATATCGTTCGCAAACGCGGTGCCGCGTACCACGAGGCACGGGAGCGTGCCTATTGGAAAAAGGCTTTCGACCTTCGAAACGGCGAACCCGGGAATCCCTGATTTCCCATCTTCCCTCGGCTATAGCCTGAATACCGCCGTTTCTCCACCGGGGACGACCCGACGACCCGCACACATACCCTTTCACAAAGACACCGTGGTATCTTATAAAATTCGGTTTTACACAGCGTCGGGCTTGACGGATAGGCGTATCCGTCCCGGCTCGTAGCCCGGGGCGCGCAAGCGCCGCTATCCCGGCGCAGTAGTAGTGACGGCACGAAATGAACACACCCCCGGACAATATCCCACATCCCCCTGCCACCCATCAATACCCGGATCCGGCGGAGCTTTTCTAAGACTACCGTGGCGCGTTATCGGGCAGACACCCTTCACGACCTGCGGAACGTCCTCGCGGCGCGGGCCGGCCATTGCGCGCTATACTCGTTCGATATATTCGATACGCTCCTCGGGCGGCGTATCGACCCGCCCGAGATCGTCCATGAAACCCTCTGCGCCCGGGTCGCCGAACGTCTCGACGCCGACCTTACCCCCGCCCAGATACTGGGGGCGCGTCGAACGGCGGAGGCCCATCTTCGCGGGAAGGCTACGGCCGCGGGCTTTGATCACGAATGTCGTTATCGAGACCTGCTTTCGCTATGGGTTCGCCGTCTTGTCGGGCACGAAGACGAAGACCTGGCCGGCTGGATCGCGGACCGGGAGATGGAACTGGAAATAGATGCACTGGAGGTAAAAGAGGGCGCTGTTTCTCTGCTACGGGAACTCAACGCAACCGGTAAACGGGTAATCGCGGCATCTGATATGTACCTTGGAAGAAAAGAGCTCGAAAGACTTCTCCAGGCTAAAGGACTTACCGGTTTTTTTCACGAGATCTACGTTTCGAGCGAAACACTGCGGTGTAAATATTCAGGGAAACTGTTCCGGGATATTCTTGATGAACAGCACGTCAAACCGGAGGAGATGGTCCACACGGGAGACAACCGCGTTTCAGACGTAAAGGTCCCGGCCGCCCTCGGGATACATGCGGTGTACCTCAGAGAATCCGCCGAACGCAAACGGCGCGGAATCCTGACCCGGTACGGGCGGCTGGCGGAAAAACAGAACTACTGGAGAGGACGCTATCTTTTGCAGGTCATCGGCGACCGTCCCGGGAGGGAACGGCCCGCCCATCAACGCAATGCGGACTATCGGTACGGATTCGATGTTCTGGGCCCCATTTTTTCCGTCTTCATCCACGGTGTCGTCCGGCGGCTCGAATCGGAGGACATCGGGAACGTTTATTTTCTCGCCCGGGACGGATTTCTTCTTCAGCGCCTTTTTGAGAACATGGCGCCCGCATTGGCCCCTCGGCTTGCGCAACGGGTACGGCCTCAATATCTGCATCTCTCCCGTCAGAGTACCGCTCCGGCGACCCTGGCCGACGGCATGACCCATGAACAGGCGGCACTTGCCTTAAACAACCCGAAACAGCGGGGGCTTCAATCGATCCTGAAAGCCTTTTCGCTGCCGGTGGAGGCGTTTCGGGACACCGCGGCCCGCCACGGGTTCGTTCCCATCGACGCACCGATAACCGACCGCCGGGATCCACGTCTTCATGCGTTTCTGAACGACGATGACGTAAAAGCCGTGATCTCGGAACACGGCCGCCTCCACCGGGATCTTCTGGGTCGTTATGTCAACGAATATAATTTCTTTAACGGTGGTTCGGCGGCCTTCGTGGATATCGGCTGGAACGGAACGATTCAACATTTCATGAATACCGCCTTCGGCCACATGCCGACCTACCCCGCCGTCTACGGTCTCTATTTCGCATTCTGCATGGGGATCCCGTACCGGTTCGGCGAGAAGGATCGTATCGAAGGCATTTTTTACGACGAGCGCAGAGGGTTCAGCACTGAGCGTATGGTTATGAACTTTGAGGAGATCTTCGAGGAGTCTTCCCGGGCGACCCATGCCACGACCATCGGGTACCGAAGAAACGGCGACGGCCGGGTCGAGCCGGTTCTGAAAGGCGACGACAGCCCCGACCGGCAAGCGGAAATGACCTTTCACGACGCAATCGAAGGCATGCAGAAGGGAATTCTCGATTTCGCCGACGAGTATCTCAGGGCGGTTCGCTTGACGAATTACGATTTCGACGACATAAAGCCGTTCGTCGTCACTCTTATGGAACGGGCCGTGGGATTTCCCCGGAAGGCGGAGATCGCTCGCCTGAGCGGGCTGGTCCACTCCGAGGATTGGGGGCACGACAACATACTGGACGTACAAAGCGAACCATCGGGCGGTTTTTGGCGGAACCCGATAAAGGCGGTGAAGGCCTCGGACTGGCCGTACGGGCTGGTAACGGAAAAAACGGGGGTTTTGGGGGCAAGTATTTTCCGCTACCTCCATCTCTTACGAAAAGGCTGATGCCGAGCGGCCTGGAAGATAAACGTTTCGACTACCGGGCGTGCACGGCGGGGGATATCCTGCGCATCCTCCTCATCTATCGACTGTTCCGTTTAAGGAAGCCCTCGGCCCCAATCGGTGAAATCCCCGGTATCAAATGCGCCCTCCGCGCATGGTCCTATCACCACCTGTGGTTTCTCCATGACTGGGGGGAAGGTCTGAGAACGTTCGCCCTCCGGGTCCGCCGCCGTGTCTTCCGCTGAGACGGATCCGGCCCGCGGCGTCTGCGCCGTCGTCGTCGCCTATACTCCGGACGAGGGGTTCGTCGGGCGTCTCTCGGCCGTTCTGCGGCAGGTCGACGAAATCGTCGTCGTGGACAATGCCTCCCGCCGACCGGTGGCCGCCCTTTCGGACGAACTCGCCGCCGGGAGCCGCTTCACGGTGATCGAAAACCCCCAAAACCGCGGCGTCGCCGCGGCCCTGAACCAGGGCTGCGCCTTCGCCCGGAAGCGGGGCTACCGCTGGGCACTCACCCTGGACCAGGACAGCACCCCGGAAGAGGGAATGGTCCGGGCGCTTCTCGGTGCGGCCGACGAAGTCGAAACGGCGGTCGTAAGCCCCGCCGTCTACGACGAGGCATTCCCGGAGCGGGAACCCACCTGGGTCGTCCGGCATCCGGCGATCCCCTTTCTCTTCCGGCGAATTCCCTGTACGGGGCCGGTCCTCGCCGACGTGACCCTCACCATCACCTCCGGGAGCCTTACCAATCTCCGGCTCTGGGAAGCGCTCGGCGGCTTCCGGGAGGAACTCTTCATCGACTACGTGGATACCGATTACTGCCTCCGGGCGCGAAGGGCGGGCTACCGGGTCGCCGTAAGTTGCGATGCCCGCCTCCGGCACCGTCTCGGCGACCGCCGGGAATACCGCCCGGCGGGCTTCAAGTTCCGTCCCTGGTTTCACGCCCCCTTCCGCCGCTATTTCCAGGGAAGAAACCGGATCCTTCTCTGGCGGCGTTACGCCTTGCGGTTTCCCCACTGGTGGACCTTCGATCTCTGCGCCGGACTGCTGGATCTTTTCCGCATCCTGCTCTACGAGGACCGGAAGGGAGAGAAAATCCGGGCACTCCTCCGGGGGACCTGGGACGGGCTCCGGGGAACAGGCGCCGTTCCCGCAGCCTACGACCCGCAAAGATCCGCGCGCGGGAGCGGCCGTCCCCGGTAGCGCCTCCCGGGGGAGGCGGCCGTCAGCCGCCCCGCAACACGAAGACCTTGCCGCCCTGTTTGCTGTCCGGCGGCGGCAGCCCGACCACCACACGGCCGGCTCTGGCCGCGGCCGGGTCAATCACGTGACGTCTGCCTGCCCGCCCGGCCCCCCCCCGGCCCCGGCCGGGGGCCGCCGCGGCCCCCCC
>CAYYSS010000114.1:0-8001 GCA_964474325.1 uncultured Nitrospirota bacterium | reverse complement strand
ACTTTCCCCGGACGTAAACATCGCGAAGCACGTCATCGGCAATATTCCAGATAAACCCGGCAATCCAGTTAATATCTCCGTTAGGCATGCATGCCTCCATCCTTGAAATTTTCCTGCTTGTAGGTCGCCGTCCACGATTTCTTCTCAAAGCCAAAGGTTGGCACCGTTGTTGGTCTTGCTCATTTCTTGCCTCCAGGCAATTTTAGCTTCCCCTCTTCAATTTGCCTCTGGCAAAACTGATTCCAGACTGTTCTGGCCATTTTCGATGGCTTCGTTTTGCCGTTTTCCCAACGATTCACTGTGGCAAAACTTACACCCAGCTCATGGGCCAGATCCTCTTGGGATAGTCCCAGTTTTCGACGGACTTCTTTCACCAATTCAGGAAAGTTCTCTGCTTCTCGGTTCATCTGCCAACCTTGATCATTTTAGTCAAATCGTTCAAGCGGATCTGAATCTACTCTGCACAATATATGACATCTGCTATATATAATGCAAGAGAAAATCCTGATTGATCCCGATATATCTCCGACGTTCCCGGTAAGTATCTCTCAGCAAGCGCCGAGCTGGAAAAAACGTCGCGAACACAAATTTTTTCCCGACACGTTCCCTGTTTCTCCGGCCTGCCTGTCGGCAAACAGATAGGTATGGGGCAGAGAACCTGCCTTCGCCGACCTGTCTGCCGTGCCAACGGCACAGGCAGGGGCTTCGGCAGGCAGGCGGATAATCAGGAGGTTTACCCATGGGAATCAACGAACTTTTTGAAGGAATCGCCAAGGTTGTCGATCGGTTTGTTGAAGAAATTGCAGAGGAGAGAGCGCGGGAAAAGGAACAAAAAATCGGGCGAGGTCCGAAAGTGGAATCTGAGAATTCAGAGAAAAATTCTCCAAAAGAAGCGTGTTTTGACACCGATTTCCCGAAAACCGGGATGACGGCAAGGTGAGCCGGCGGCGACAAGGAACGCTGTAACCCCCTGCTGCCAAAAGAAAAACGAACCACCCGACATGCCGCTTGCGGCGATCGGACCGGTTCGTCTTGAATTCATTGGTGGTCCCAACGGGAATCGAACCCGTGTTTCAGCCTTGAGAGGGCCGCGTCCTAACCGCTAGACGATGGGACCGGAAGAGTTGGCTGGGGAGGGAGGATTCGAACCCCCACACTCAGAGCCAGAATCTGATGTCCTGCCCTTAGACGACTCCCCAGTCTCTCGCTGAGAGCGGATATTTTACACATCTATTCCCTGTTTGGACAAGAGGCGACGGCGGCCCCTCTTCAGGGCGGTGCATCGGGTCGTTCCGGCAGGGGTTCCGGCAGGGGTTCGGGCCGGTCCCGTACGGCGTCGACGATACAGAGAAAACCGAACGGGTCCTCGAAGGGATTCGAGAACTGGTGCGGGCGCCCGGGGGCGACGTAGACGGTATCGTGAACGCCGAGATCCCGCGCGCCTTCCTCAAGCCGAACCCGGCCCCGGCCCCGGACGACGACAACCACGTGTTCGTGGACGTGCCGCTCCCAGGTCGTGCGCCCGCCGGGGCCGATCTCGAAATAGCGGACGTGAAAGCCCGTTTTCTCCCCCCGGTTCCCCACCAACGTCCGGCGGACCACATCCGAAAACGTCCCGTCAGCGGTCTTGTATTTCTCGTCGGGAATCCCCTCCCAGACCCCGTTGCCCAGGTAGGCGTGGACCCGGTCGACAAAGGGTCCGGTACCGACCGGCTCCCCCTGTCGTTCGCCCCAGTCGCAGGAGAACGACGTTTCCGCGGGGTTTTCCCCCGGATGACCCTCTTCGTCCATGGCTGTTATTATCGCAAGGAAGCCGATGAAAAGCCATCCGCCCGGGTTCTCCGAAAGGATCCTTTCCCTAGTCGACTCGCACACTGTGCTTGTAAATTTTCAACTCAGTCTGCATAATATTGGGTTTTCATTTAACTCTAAATCTTCGCACGCAAGGGAGGAAAAGCAATGCGAATCATCTTATTGGGCGCCCCGGGCGCGGGTAAAGGCACGGTGGCGAAGATGCTCACCGCCTATGACGGCTCGGTCCAGATCTCTACCGGCGATATTCTTCGCGGCGCCGTCAAGGCCGGCACGGAACTCGGCAAAGAGGCCGAAGGCTACATGAACCGGGGAGAACTGGTTCCCGATTCTCTGATCATGGGCATCATGGAACAGAGACTCCAGGAACCCGACTGTCAGAAAGGGTTTCTCCTCGACGGCTTTCCGCGGACGATCCCCCAGGCGGAGGCATTGAAAGAACTCCTTCAAAAACTCAACATCAAACTCGACATGGTAGCCAACCTGAACGTGCCCCGGGAGGTAATCCTCGACCGGCTCACCACGCGGCGGACCTGCTCCAACGCGGAATGCCAGGAGATATTCAACATAAAATCCAAACCCCCGGCCGAGGGCGGCAAATGCACGAAATGCGGAAGTCCCGTAATCCAGCGGGACGACGAGACCGAAGAGGCCATCACGAAACGGCTTGAAACGTATAACGAAAAGACCGCTCCCCTGGCGGGCTTTTATGAGAAAGAAGGGCTCCTCAAAAACCTCGACAGCACGACAAGCGAAAAAGTCGTCGAGGGGATCAAGGCCGTTCTCGCGGGGTAACCCGCTCCTGACCCGGACTTCCCGCAGTCTTTCTACTGCGGAACCGGAAAGCCCCGTGCCGCCTGGGCGGCACGGGGCTTTTTCGTTCTTTCCCGGGTCCGTTTATCTCAAGGGTTTTCCGCAGGCACCGCAGTACGCTCCATCCCGCACGACCCGGCCGCAGGAGGGACATTGCTTCATCTCAATCGGCAGGTCGTGGCCGCACGCGGCGCAGTGCACGGCATCCTGTGCCATGATGCCGCCGCACTTCGGACAGGCTTTCGTCCGGCCCGGGGCCGCCACGGGGGGCAGAAACCCCACGACGACCACGGCCAGCGGCAGGAGAAAACAGATCGCGAACCAGACGAAAACATTCCGCCCCTTGTGCCACGCGATGATCCCGCCGAGAAACCCGGCAAGGATGCTCAGGAGAAGGACGCGGCCCATGGGCCCCGCTTCCCCGGTTATTTCTTCTCGCCGGGTTCCTTGATCGTAACCTTCATCTCAACCCGCTCGTTCGGGTTGTCCCGGCGGTCACGGGGGGTGTTGACGATCTTGTCGGCAACATCCATCCCCGACGTCACTTCACCAAACACCGTGTACTGTTTGTCCAGAAACGGCGCGTCGGCGACACAGATGAAGAACTGGGACCCCGCGCTGTCCGGGTTCCGGGAACGGGCCATGGAGAGGGTCCCCCGTTTATGGGGCCTGTCGTTGAACTCGGCCTTGAGTGCGTACCCGGGACCACCCATGCCGTGGCGGGACTTATCGTGATCCTTCGAGTTGGGGTCTCCCCCCTGGATCATGAACCCCGGGATCACCCGGTGAAACGTGGTCCCGTCATAGAAGCCGTCTTTTGCCAGCTTGATGAAATTATCTACGTGGTTCGGGGCCACGTCCGGAAAAAACTTAAGTTCTATGGCCCCGAATTTCGTCTCGATGACTGCCCTGGTCTGTTCCATTCTTTTTATCTCCTTCTTCGTAAACGTCCGATGCCGCACCTCGGCGCCGGCAAGCCCGGCGGCGCAGGCAAGGATCATTACAGTGGTTAATGCGATAATTTTTCTCATAGCCTTAAATGCCTCCTTGTACGAAACTGTTTTCTCTTTATTGTTGCAGAAGAATTCCCGCAAAAGGGGCCGGTGGACCCGCCTTCGGCGGAAGGGAAAAGGGAGAGGGAAGACGGGCGAAGTGAACGGCTGGAAAAAGACGTTGGCCCGTGTTCGCCGAAGGCGTGGCAGGCGGTTGGTTGTGTTTCAAACTTCGAACCTTGCTTTCCGCTCTCTGCATTCTGTCGTCTGATGCCCTCCGCCGGCCCCGTATTTTATGCCGCTGCAAGGTTTTCTCTCGATTAATGCCGAAACGCCCGTTGGCCCGTAAACACCATGGCCACCGGGGGATCGGCCTCGTTGCAGGCCTGGATCGACTCGAAGTCCCGTTCGGATCCTCCCGGGTGCACGATTGCCGAGACACCCTGCCGGATCCCCACATCGACCCCGTCCCTGAAGGGGAAAAACGCGTCGGAAACCATGATGGAGCCCGCGAGCCCGGCTTTTGCCTCGCTGGTCTCCCGGTCGATCTCGTCAAGAAGCGATTGGTCTTTCCTGCCGCCGAGCACATCGAGTTCCAGCGTTTTGTACGGTACCCCGTGTTTCCTGAAACAGACGGCGTCAGCATATTTGGTATAGGCCTTGCCCACGGCAATCTCCGCGACCCCCACCCGGTCCTGCTCACCGGTCCCGATACCCACTGTGACCCCGTCTTTTACGAAGAGGACGGAGTTGGACGTAACCCCCTGCTCAACGCTCCAGCCGAAGAGGATGTCTTCCCACTCCCGCTCCGACGGTTCCCGCTTCACCCGGTACTCGGTCCCCTTATAGGTACTCACGGCCGGGAGAAAGTCGTCTTTCGTTGCGATCCGGTTCACGGGTGACTGCTGGACGATGATGCCCCCGTCGATCAGGCATTTGAAATCCACGAACCTGAACGTACGGTACTCTTCGAGCCGATTGATCGCGCCGATCCGGACGATCCGCAGGTTCTTGCGCCGGGCCAGAATCTCCACGGCGCCTTCCTCATACTCGGGGGCTCCGACGACTTCGAGATAATTGGCGCTCACCAGCTCGGCCGTCGCCTTGTCCATGGGGCGATTGACAACCAGGCATCCCCCGAAGGCCGCGATCCGGTCGGCCATATTCGCCTTCTCAAAGGCATCTGCCACCGTAGCCCCATAGGCCACGCCGCAGGGGTTGTTGTGTTTCATGATCGTCGCCGCGGGGCGGGCGGAAAGATATTTGAGGATATTCAGGGCGTTGTCCAGGTCCGTGAGATTCGTCTTGCCCGGGTGTTTTCCCGCCTGGATCATGTCCTCTTCCGTGATACTGCTTACCAGCCCCCGCCCGGGCTCGATGAACTTACAGTCACCCAGGGTGAGATTGCCGTTTACCAGCTCGAAGAGCGCGGCCTCCTGACCCGGGTTCTCGCCGTAGCGAAGGCCTTTTTCGATAAGTGTGCCCGAGGCGTCGGGAATCTTCCACGAGCGCTTTCTGTAGACCAGGGTCTGGTCACCGAACCGAATCGACATCTCGTCGGGAAAATGATCGTCCATCATCGTTTTATACATCTGCTTTAATTCGGCCATCGGCTACCTCCCCAAGATGATCGTCCGGTCCGGCACCCCGTCGGACCGGCGGCGGGCAAGTTATGAGTTTATCCCCTCGTCTCCGGGACCGTCAACCGCGGGGCGTGCCCGCATTCACCACCGATTCGGGTCCGGGGCGCGTTTGACACGAAACCGCGCAAGCTGGTGTTATAGAACTACCCGGACGCGGCTCGCAAATACGAAAGGTTACAAGCCATGGAACTCGCTCTGCTGGTGCTGGAATCCGTACTCCTTATATTTACCGTCATTCTCCTTCTCCTCAGCATCAAAGAGGGGCGGAGCCGGGACGCCCTGCTTCTCCAGGTGGACCGGGCCACCCGCATCCTCACCCGTCACGAATACTTTCTCTCGGTCACCGATGCGATGCTCGACGCGAAAACCGAGGTGGCGGGCTCCATCACCGGCCGCCTTCCCCGGGGGGACGACGAGAAACGCACCCGGGAGGTAATCAGCCATATCGAACGGCTCGTTGCCGCCGGTGTGCGGGTACGCTACGTCCTGCCCAAGTTTCACGACCGCCTCCACGTTGGGTATCTCTACAGCAGGGCCGGGGCCGAGATCCGCTACAGCGGCTGTCCCATCGTCCACGACCTCCGCTATACCGTGGTAGACGACCGTGTCGTGCTGATCGGTCTTCCCGAAAGCACGGGGGAAACGGAGGCGACGAAAAAGGGCTACAGCATTCCCTCCGAGGCCCTGGCCGATATCCTGAAGAAACATTTTGAGGGCTGCTGGGCCGACACGATCCCTTACGACGAATACGTCCGGGAACTGGTCAAACACACCGGGACCACCCTACAGATCCTCGCCCGGGAGGTCCAGGTGCCGGTGGAGGAGCTGGAGAAGGCGCTGGGGAAGGATTGAGCGCCGCCTCCCCGGACCGGCCTAGGGACACCCGGCGATCAGCGACCGGTATTCCGCCGTATGTAAAAGCGCCAAGACGAAGTCGTCCCGGCTCGGCCCCACCCCGGTGGTCATCTCCCAGTCGAGGGGCTCCCGGCTGAGAACCGCCTGGTAGGCGTCCCGCATGAACTCCTCGTCGCTCTTGTGGGCGTTCGTGTATTCGGCCGAATCGAAGAAGGCCACGGTCAGGGCCTCGCGGGTATTGCCGTCCCGGAGGCTCTGAAGATGGGCCGCCCCGTGGCCCGGGGCGTCGTAGACATCAAGGTCCCGGTCGAGGACGGACTGGTAGAGGGAGCGGACGAAGTCCGCGTCTTCGGCGCAGGGAAGGCCCAGGCCGCCGCTGAAATCCAGGGATTCCGCTCCGACGCCCGTCGGGGAGAATACGATCCTCCCGTCACCCGTGGGCACGAGGGCCAGGTCCACCCGGTAGCCGTCTCCCGTCCCGATATCCACCGAGGGGATATGAATCCCGGGCCCCGCCGCCGGGTCGAAGGCGGCCATGTACTCGGTATCGAGGGGACTCATTCCAAGATTCCCCCCGATCCCCCCGACCCCGTGGGCGAGGTCGAGCACGAAAACGGGCGCCCCGTTTAAGCTGTCGAGCCCCAGGTCGAACCACCAGGTCTCCCCGGGCATTCCCCCGAGATTCCCCGCATCGAGAAGGGGGACGTGAAGCGTCCCGGTCGAGGCATCGAACACGGCCCGGGCGGGAACGCTCGCGGAGGCCCCGCCGCCTCCCCCGGTCCCCGAGCCCGCCGAACTCGATCCCCCGGAACCTCCGGAACCCGAACCGGCCGTGGAACCTCCGCCCGAACTCCCCCCGGAACCTCCGGTACTCGCGACGGAGGCTCCCCCGGCGTTCTGGGTCGTCCCTGCCTGCGGGACGGGGAAGGGGCCGACGGTCGCGCGAATATAGTAGGTTTCGCCGTATTGCAATGAATCCGCGACCATCCATTCGAGAAGGGCGGTCACCCGGTACTCCCGGTTCGGCGTGGCCCAGAGGTCGGGAATCGTGAATTGTTCGTCAAACGAAAAGACCTTCCCGCTATCGCCGGGATCGAGCAGGTTGCCGCAACTTTCCCAATCCCGGTAACCGAGGTCCAGCCACCAGCCGCTGTCGTTGACATCGGTGACCGGATAGCTAAAATAAACCGGCCCCGCTCCGAGGGGTCCCTCCCAGTCGGCGCTCGCGTGGCCGTCCGTCCAGTGATAGGGCAAAGGTTCGGTATTCGACGTCTGGTAGAAAAGCTGAAAGTCCGGGAATTCCCCGTTATCCGAGGTATATTCGAATTGCAGGGAACCTTCCGCGTATGAAACGTGGAAGGCGTGTATCGTCTGGCCGCCGCAGAACTCGGCGGGGTAGAGGTCAAAAAACTGTACCTTGCCGGTAACCCGGATATCCCGGGCGGTGATGAATTCCACCACCACGTCGCTCAAGCTCACCCCCGGCAGGGGCAGGGCGGCACGGGCCGACGACACGGAAAACAGAAGGACGCACACCACCGAAACCAACCAGGCAAGATTCTTTCGCTTCATCGAGAAACCCCTCCTTCATCGAACGGGCACCCTTCGGTCCCCCCCAATCCGCCGCTTCCCGCGAGACAATTTTTTTTTATAGTAGCATGGAGAGACGATCGACGCCCCGTCCCGCACCCCCGTCCCCCGCGGGGTATAATGGACTCATGGACTGTACGTGTATATCCGCGGCGCCGGGCGTGGCGTGCGAGGGACGGACGATCAAGCACGTCTGGACGGCCTGCCGCTTCCGCCAGGGGGGTTCCGACAGCCGTCTCCCCACTCGCCGCCCCAATCCGGGCAAACAGGCGCCGTGCCCCCCCCCCCCCCCCCCC
>CAYYSS010000113.1:0-8033 GCA_964474325.1 uncultured Nitrospirota bacterium | reverse complement strand
GCCCGGGCGAGCCTGCGCGGCGGGCTCACCGCGCTGCGCGACTGCGGCGGCAAAGAATACCTGGAGTTCCCGGTGCGCGATGCCTGCAACGCCGGGCGCTTCCCGGGACCGGCGATTCGCTGCGCGGGGCGCATGATCTGCATGACCGGCGGTCACGGCAGTCGCACCGCGCGGGTGGCCGATGGTCCCGTCGAGGTGGTGCGTGCGGTGCGCGAACAGATCCACGCGGGTTCGGACCTGGTCAAACTGATGGCGACCGGAGGCGTCATGACCCCCGGCGTAAATCCCGAGGACGCGCATTTCAGCGCCGCCGAGATGGCGGCGGGCGTGGCCGAGGCCCACCGTTTCCATCGCCCCACCGCCAGCCACGCCCAGGGCGCCGAGGGGATCCTCAATGCCGTGCACGCCGGCATCACCTCGATTGAGCATGGCATCTATCTCGACTGGGAGTGCATCGAGTTGATGCTCGTTGCAGGCACTTTTTTGGTACCGACCTTCTCGGCGATAAACAACATCCTTGCCAACGCGGATCAGGGCGTTCCCGCGTTCATGGTCGAGAAGTGCCAGCGCGTGGTCGCCCGCCACCAGCAGTCGATCCGCATGTTCCGCGACGCGGGAGGTCTGATCGCGATGGGCACCGACGCCGGCACGCCTTTCAACCGGCACGGCGACAACGCCCTGGAACTGCGCTACATGGTCGAGGCGGGGCTCACCCCGGCCGAGGCCTTGCGGGCCGCGACCGGCAACGCCGCGCGCCTCATGGGACTCACGGAGGCAGGGGAAATCGCGCCAGGCAAGAAGGCCGATTTGTTGCTGGTGGACGGCGATCCGCTCGCCGACATCGGCCGCGCCGCCGAACGCGCCCACCATCGCCTGGTCGTAAAGGACGGTCGCGTGGTGGGGGAGACTCCCCCCGACTGACGCACTCGGTCGGCGCAGCGCCTTTGGCTGAGCCGTCTTGCGCGCGTGTTCGCTGGCCTCGGGCGAAAGAGCCACTTGCAAAACTCGTGAGCGGCGATTGGCTTCCCCACTGCGGCCCATTTCCGCGCTGAAATTTGATTCGGGCCGCCGGCCCTCAGGGCTTGCGTCCCGCGCTTGCGCGCGTCCAAACGGCCTACGGCCTTTTTGTCGCTCCATGGAACAACCATGCAGCTCATTCCACCCCGAAAATGGACTCGAAGTGGAATTGCCACTCATCCACTCAGAGTATTGCAAGTGGCTCGAAATTTCGTCCTTTTCGTTCGAGGTTGAGTATCCGTCCGCCGCGCCTATGGTGTACCGCGATACAAGGCGCTCAAGGCCGCGAGTTCGGCATCCGTAAACGGGTTGCGCAGACCGGTCAAGGTGTCGCCGTCCCTGTTGCTCCTCGGCCGCGTCCGGCGGTCCGTCGTCGCAGTCCGCGGCGGCGGGCTTTCCGGCCGTCGGCTCGGATGCCGTACTGATCGCGAGCAGGGCCTGGTACGAGGGTTCGTCGTCCCCGAGTTCGGGCTCCCGGCCCGCCGCGATCTGTTCCACCACCTTCTTCAAGAGGTCCGTGGCGCCGAGAAGTACGTCGAAGGTATCCGCTCCCGGGGTCAGCGTTCCCTCATCGAGGGCCGTGAAGGCGTCTTCCATCCGGTGTGCAAGCGTGGTGACGGCCTTGAGTTTCAGCATGCGTGCCGACCCTTTCACGGTATGGGCGGCGCGCATCAAGGCCGCGAGCAGGTCACGGTCTTCGGGGTTTTTTTCGAGCCGCACGAGGTCGTCCGCGATGCGCGTGACGCGCTCCCGTGCCTCGTCGACGAAGCGGGCGATAAACTTTTTCCGGTCAAAGGCCACGGGAGAAAACTCCATCAGCCCGGCCCGCGTGTTCTCCTCGGGAGAACGCCAGGTCCGCGCAGGCCTGCTCGCAGAGGTGGACAATGTCCCGGGGTGCGTAGGCGGTGGGGAAGAACGCGTACCCCGTCCCCTCCGCAGTACCTCCCTTGAGGAGTTTCGCCGTAACGGCGAATTCCCTGAATGCCATACGGCTGTCCCCCCGGCGTCGGCAGATGCGTGCGATACCGAGGTGGGCGAGCCAGCATGCGGGTGAGCAGTAGACCGCGTACCGGAAATGGCGGAGGGCCTCCTCGTCGTCTCCCCGAAGCCGGGCCAGGGTGCCCATTGCCAGGTGTGCTTCGGTGCACCAGGCATCGGACGCGAGGGCGGCCTCCGCGGCCTCCGCGGCACCCGCGAAATCGTTTGCCGCAAGAGCGATACTCGCCTTGAGGGCAAGAAGCCGGGGGTCGGGAAAACGATCCAGCGCCTCATCGATCCGTGCCCGGGCGCCGCCGTAATCGCCCGATCGGGCCAGGGTGCAGACAATTTCACGAACGGATTCCCGATCCTGTTCGGGAGACGCCCTGCCGGCTGTGCGCGCGGCTTCGCACCCCGCCGCTTTATTGTTGCGATGGGCGCGTCCGGTCCGCACCACCGCGTCGGGCGACCGGCGTACGCCTCCCCCGGTTGTTGCCCGCCCCGTGCGGGTACCGCGGCCGCGGAGCGGGTCCGCGGGCCGGTGAAAGAGAAAGTGACCGTCGACTTCCACCATATCCAGCGGCCCGTCGCGGTGTCCGAAGGTCTCCGCGGCGCCGGTGAGGAGGTAGCCTCCGGGACGCAGGCAGTCGGCGAGCCGTGCGAAAACATGGGCGCGTACGGCCGGGGTGAAGTAGATGGAGACGTTGCGGTAGAGGATGATATCCATGTCCCGCATAAAGGCGGGGTAGGACTCGTCGCGCAGGTTGAACGCATGAAAGGACACGGTTCCGCGAAGGGGTTCCCCGATACGGCTGCAATCGTCGCCGCTTTCGATGAAACAGTGCGGTCCGTCGCCGCGTCTGACGGCCCGCAGGGCCGCGGGTTTATAGCGGCCCTCGCGGGCCGCCCGGATGACATCGCGGTCCACGTCCACCGCAGTGACGGAGATATCCTTCAGGACCCCGGGGCCGTAGTGATTCACCAGTTCCATGGCCAGGGAGTAGGGTTCCTCGCCCGCGGCGCACCCGGCGCTCAGAATACGTACCTGCCGCCCTTCCGCCGAACGATGCCCGAGGATCGCCGGGACGAGTCGCCGGGCGAGGAGACGTATCGGGGCGTGCTCGCGGAAAAAATAGCTTTCGTTGATGGTTACCGCGTTGACGAGACGGACGAACTCGGCATCGTCCGTCCGGATATGGGTTGCATAGGCGGCGGCGTCTCGTGCCCCGATGCGGCGGCATCCGTTCCGGACGGCATCCCTCAGGGTCGGCTCCCGTGCGGCGGGGATCAGGAGACCGCACCGTTCTTCCAGGAGCCGCCGGACCGGGGCCAGATCGTTCACGAGACCGTCCCGCGGCCGGGACGCGGCGGGCAATAGGCAGGGACCGCCGTGCCGGGCGACCGGCAGAGGTTGATAATCGTCGCGCCCAGGTCCTGGATCGGGAGGACCTGGTCCACAAGACCCTTCTCCACTGCCCGCCGGTTCATGCCGTGCACCACCGACGTGGCCTCGTCCTGCGCGACGGTGCGGCCGCCGGCCGCCCGGACGGCCGCCAGGCCCGCTACGCCGTCGTGCCCCATGCCGGTCAGGATGACGCCCACGAGATTGGGGCCCCATGCCGCGGCTGCGGTCCGCAGGAGCACGTCGCAACTCGGCCGGTAGAGATCCTCCTTCGCCGGTTCCGTGAGGACGATGCTCCCGTTGCGGCTTACCCCCATGTGCATCTCCGGCGGAGCGATATAAACCGTGCCCGGACGGACGACGTCGCCCCGGCGGCCGAGTTGCACCGTGAGTTCGCACAGGCCGTCAAGCCACGTGGTAAAGGCGGGTCCGAAACCGGCGGCGAGATGTTGGGCTACCAGAATGGGGCAGGGGGTTGTCGCCGGAAGCGAGGAAAGCACGGTGGCGAGCGCCCGGGGTCCTCCGGTGGAGGATGCAATGGTCACGACGGTGGCGCACGACGACGCGTCGCTGCCGGCAACCGGCGCCCGGCGGCTCCCGAGAAGATGACGGAGCACGGGAATAGATGCGACCAGGGCCGCCTTGTCCAGGAACCCCGCGGGATCCTCCAGTGCCGCTTCGTCTTTTAATACGACCTCGACGGCCCCGCGGGAAACGGCCCGGAAAGCCGTATCCGCATCCCCGTGGCCGGTGACCACCATGATCGGGGTGGGCGTTCGGCCCATGATTTCCCCGATGGCCGCGAGGCCGTCCATGCCGGGCATATCGATATCCATGGAGATCAGCCCGGGACTGAGCTCTTCGGCCGCCGTTACGGCTCCCCGCCCGTCGGACGCCTCTCCCACCACGATAAACCGCGGATCCGACGAGAATACGGCGCGGAGTTGAAACCGGGCGTACTCGCTGTCGTCGACAATGAGAACCCGGACGGGAACGGATGCGTCAGCCACAGGCGGTCTCCACGAAAGGCGGTACGGCTACCTGGACCCCGTCTCCTGCCCGGGAAGCCGGAACGAACGTACAAGCGTACGAAGTTCACCGGCCATGTCCGCAAGCCTGCTGTTGAGCCCCCCGGTCTGTTCGATGGAGGCGGAGATCTGTTTCGCCCCGTCGAGGATCTCCCTGAGCGACACCACGACCTGTTCATTCGCCGTCTTCTGTTGCTGGGTGGCGAGCTGAATCTGTTTTGCGGCGCCGGCCGTCTCTTCCGCTCCGCCGACAATGTCCGCAAGCATCTCCACCGTGGAGGTGCCCATGGTGATTCCCTCCGCCACGTTACGGGAACCTTTTTCCGCGGTGACCACCAGCCGGTTCACCGAGGCCTGGATTTCATCAATCCTGGCATGGATGTCGCTCGTGGATTCCGTAACGCTGTCGGCCAGGCGCCGAATTTCCGAGGCCACCACGCCGAACCGTTTGCCCGCGTCCCCGGCCGCCGCGGCCTCCAGGGCCGCGTTGAATGCAATAAGTTTTGTTTGATCGGCAATCGTATTGATGAGGGTCATGATCTTGGATATTTCCTGGGATTTGCGCCCGAGGTCGACGATCTCCCGGGTGTTCTGCTCGCTGTCCTCGTTCACTTCGTAGAGTTTCCCCATGAGACCCTCGACCATGCCGGCCCCATGCTTGACGTCTTCCAGCGTTTTCGAGGCGATTTCAAGCACCGCACCCGAATTCGCCGCGATCTCCGTTGACGAGGCGGCGATCTCCTCCATGGTGGCGGTGATCTCGGTGACGGCCGCGGACTGCTGGGTCGCCACGGCCATCTCCTCCTGGACCGACGCCGATACGTCGCTGATGAAAGAGTCCACGTTGTCCACGGCTTCGGTGACTTTGCCCACCGTGAGGCGGAGCCGTTCGATCATATGGTCCATGGCCCGGATCAACTGCCACCCTTCGTCGTCGCCCATGTTTTCCCCATCCAGGTCCACCGTGAGATCTCCCTCGGCGAGACGATTCGTCACGTCCACCGCCCGGCGGATCGGTTCAATGATCCGGTCCGAGACCCGGAGAACCGCCAGGATCCCCACGCACGCTGCAAGGGCACCTGCCAGGATAATAGCGAAAACCCCTGTTCCGGCGGCGGCATCTACCGCTGTCTGGGGATAGAGGACTTCCATGGCGCCCAGAAGAGACGCATCCTCGCCAAGGGGATAGAGCCGGGAAAAATAACGGGTGCCGTCGATGGTCAGTGTCCGCGGTACGGCGGTCCATCCCGCCCCGGGTTTGCGTATCTGCCGGTCGTAGAGCGATCGGAGTTCCCGAAGCTCGCCGTCGGTCAGGCGGGCTGTGGATGCCACGGAACCGGCGCTGACGCTGTCGCCCACGTAGAACCGTACCGGCGTGTTGGCAAGCCGGGCGATGGTGGATGCGTAGTCGCCGTCGAGTATCGTGCCCAACCCGACGAAGCCATCCAGGATGCTGTCGTGAAAGAGCAGGCCCACCGATTCAAGAAGAAGGAAGTTTCCGGCCCGCCGGATCCGCGTGCGGGATTCGTCCGGGATGTCGCCGTCGTAGACCCGCGGCACAAACGACGGCGGATCAACGGAATGGACGGCGCCATCCGGTCCGGGGCCGGCATAGGCGCCGGGGCCGGTTCGCCAGCCGCGGCGCCCCTCGTTATGCACGGCGAACGTCAGCAGATTCCCCGCCACATCGTACAGCGCCGCGTGGCTGTAGCCGGCATCGTGCACCAGCGCCGCCAGGCGTTCGGCAACGGCCGGGAGGTTGTCGGCGCCGCGCTGCCCCCGGGATCGGGCCGCCGTCCGTCTGAAGAGGTCGTCGCCTGCCAGGGCCGTGGCCTCCAACTGCTGGATGCGGCGCCTCTGCTGGAAATCCAGCCGTACCACGTTCGCCGTGGTCTCGATACGCTCGGAGGCCGTCAAACGGATTCGGGACCGTTCAAAGAGCAGTCCTACCGCAATGACGCTGGCAAGGGAGACCACCAGGGTGGCGGAGATCAACGTAGCGATCTTTCTCCTGATGCTCGACCGAGTCGTTTCCGTGGCGTGTTCAATCATTATCGTTCTCCCATAACGTCCGTTGTGTTCTTCCGTCGGTTCCGTTGCTTCCCGTAATCTCTGTTTCCCCCGGGCGCCGGTCTCGCCCGGCAGAGGACGGCGAGATCCACCAGAAAACGCACGCGCCGGTCCTCCGCAAGCGCGCCCCATATGCCCCGTGGGCGGAGCATCGTTTCGAGCAGCGGCGGCAGGACGCGTACGTCGGTGCAGGGATATTCCGTAATGGTGCCCGGTGCATCGACCATCACCCCGCAGGCGCCGTCATCGTCCGCCCTGATCCTGAGAATGCGCGCTTCCAGGAAATTCTGCCGCGGCAGAGCGAGACATTCTTCAATGCGTACGATCGCCGTGCTTCGGACCGCGCAGTCTTCGGGCAGGAACATGCCCGTGACCGGGGAAATCTCTGCGCCGAAAGCCCAGGGGCCGATCGTGAACGGAATCATCGCGAAGCGTGCAGGGGACGTCACGGTGGTATTCAACGTCCCCAATAGTCCGGGAAAAGGGCCCGAAAGAGTGCCTCCGGATCAAGGAGCGGCACGGGTTCCCCGCCAATGTATCCATGTCCGCGCACCAGGGGCCGAAGCCTGTCGTCCAGGGTGTCGAGGGGAGGGGTGAGCGCGCTCTCGGGTACGTCGGGTACGTCGCGGACCTCGTCCGCCAGAACGCCGGATCGAATGTTTCCGGCGTGAACCAGGAGGACGCGGCTCTGCTCGGTCTCCTCGGCGGCCCCGCATCCAAGGACGGAGCGGATATCGACCAGGGATTCCACGGCGCCGCGGAGATTAAAGACCCCGCTGACGGCCGGCGGTACGCCCGGTACCGCCGTAACGGCGGGCATCGGGAGGATCTCGTCCACCTCGTCTCCCCGGAACGCCCAGAGACTTTCCGCGAGCCGGAAGACAACCAGCTTGACCTCGGGTTCGTCCACATCCAGGGGGCGTTCCCCCGCCGCCGCGGCCCGGACGGCCGCAAGGATCTCCTCGGGTCGGTCTGCGGACGGATCAGGCGTCAATGCCCAACACCTCGCTTGCGAGTTCCAGAACGGCATCCGGGTCGAAGGGCTTCGTGAGGTACTGATCCGCCCCGGCCTCCCGCCCTTCCGTCCGGTCGATGTCCTGTCCGCGGGCGGTGAGCATGACGACGTGGATGCGTGCCCCTTCCTCGGCGGCCCGCAAGGATCGAAGCACGTCGAACCCGCTCATCTTCGGCATCATGACGTCGAGGAACAGGATGTCCGGCCGCTCCTCGAGGGCCGTGGCGAGCCCTTCGTCTCCATCGGCCGCCGTGATAATCTCGACCCCCGCGTCTTCCAGGTCTTCGAGAGTCTGTTCCAGCAAAAGCCGGATGTGCGGTTCATCATCGACAATCAATATCTTTTTTTCCGACACGTCTTCCTCCAGGTAATCCCCAAGGCGGCCTTGGAGCCGCAACCAAACGGGCGCTTTTCAGGCCGCGCGCTACGCCCCCCCCCCCCCCCCGCCCCCCCCCTCCCCCTCCCCCCCCCCCCCCGCCCGCCCGCCCACGCCTCCCCCATTGCAAAAATATAAGCCCCATCC
>CAYYSS010000112.1:0-8060 GCA_964474325.1 uncultured Nitrospirota bacterium | reverse complement strand
AACCTTGTTTTATGCCGTGTGGCGGATTTTCTTGAGGCCGCCGGGCCCGGATTTTCCGCCGCTGCAAGGTAGATCCTCTCCCGGTACCCGTTCGCCGCTGCCTTGAACAAGACCGCAGTAGCGCTCCTCCTGCTTGCCGGTGTGGTCGTCGCCGCCTACGGGAACACCTTGGACGCCGGGTTTCATCTCGACGACCTCAACTTCACCGACGCGCCGAACGTCCATCTGACCTCCCTGAATCTCCGGGACCTCAAGGAGGCCATGCGGGGCAACCTCTACGCCAATCCGGCCATGGATCGGCCCCTTGCATATCTGAGTTTCGCCCTGAACTATTATGTCGGCGGCCTCAATGTCCGGGGCTACCACGTCGTCAATCTGCTGATCCACTGGTTCTGCGGCGCGGGGTTTTTCGTACTGGTTTACCTGACCCTGACCGGGCCCCGGCTAAGCGAACGGTACTCCTCCACGGCCTTTCCCATCGCCCTGGTCTCGGCCTTGCTGTGGACGGCACACCCGATCCATACCCAGGCCGTCACCTACGTCATTCAGCGCATGACAAGCATGGCGGCCCTGTTTTTTATTCTTTCTCTCGTCTGTTATGCCTACGGCCGGACGCGGGCGGTTTCCAGAACTGTCCTGTGGTACGGCGGCGCGGTGTTTTTCGGCGTATGTGCGGTTGCGACCAAAGAACACACGATCGTCCTGCCGATTGTCGTCCTGTTTTACGACCGATACTTCCTTCACCGACCGGACGAGACAGTTCCGGACCGACTGTGGAAGAAGACCGGTCTCTGGATCGGGGGAGTAGTACTCGTGGTGGTTTTCGGGCTTCTGGCAGGCGGAGGCGGCATTGTGAAGCCATACCTGACGGATCCCTGGACGGCCCTCCACACGGTTCATCCCGTAAAAGGCTTCACCCCCTACGAACGTCTCCTGAGCGAGACACGGGTACTCTTTCACTACTTGGGACTTATCGCCGCGCCTTTCCCGGACCGCTTTAACGCGGCCTATTACGATTATCCGAAATCAACGTCCCTGCTGAACCCACCGAGCACGGCCGTCGCACTCCTGGGTATCATCCTGCTCCTGGCCTTCGCCCTGTTTTCCCGTAAGCGGGCCCCCTTGGCTTCGTTTGCAATCCTCTGGTTTTTCCTGTGCCAGGCCGTGGAATCGTCGATTCTTCCTCTTTATCTTGTCTTCGAACACCGGGAGTATCTCCCGTCCATGTGGCTTTTTACAGGGGTGACCGCCTTGGTGGTCTCCCCGTTTTCGCGATGGCGGTCATGGGTCTTCGGGGGTCTTGCCGCCCTGGTGGTCGTCCTCTGCGTCTTTACCCACGAACGCAATAAGGTTTGGCTCGACGAGTACACCCTCTGGACCGATATCGTACACAAATCCCCCGGCAGTGCCGTGGCCCACAGTTATCTGGGTAACGCGTTGCTCTTTCAGCGCCGTTACGACGAGGCAATAAGGCACTATAAGCGCGCCATAGAGATCAAACCCGACTATGGCGACGCCTGGGGCAATCTCGGCGCCGCGTTTCTGAAAAAAGGCGATCCCGTCCAGGCGGTACAGTACCTGCGGGCCGCGATCAGCTATAACCGGGGCTATCCCTTCGGGCTCAGATATAATTATTGGAATCTTGGGAACGCCTATCTGGCCCTCGGACAGCACGAACTGGCCCGGCGGGCCTTCGCCGAGGCGGAGCGGTACCGACGGTGATTTTTACGGCAAAGGCTCTCGGTGAATCGGAAAACCTCTTTTTTCGCCACGAAGGAACACGAATGCTCGCCCATTCTTACGCCGTCTTGCGTATTTTTTTTGATTCCGTCGGCCCCGTATTTTATGCCACTTCACGGCAAAAAAAAGACCCGACGGGATTCCCTCCGTCGGGTCTTTTTCTTTTCGTGGTAATGCGTATCAGGCGGCCCGGCCTTTGATGTACGTGGGAAGCTGATTCGCCTCCCGGGGCCCCACGGTTATCTTCCAGCCCTCGAGTTTGTCTTCGAGAGCACCGGAAAGGATCGCCACTTGTCCGGGGATCACCAGTTCCTTCTCGGCCATACTGTCGCCCACACCCGACTCGAGTACGAATTGCGCGATTTTATTTGCCGTGAACTTCCCCGCCGCCCAGGCCGTGAGAACCGACAGGCCCTCGCAGTCCATGACCGCCAGTTTCGTCGGCACTTTGGAGTTTTCCACTTCGCCTGCCACGATGAAGTACGTAAGGGAGAAGTTCGTCGTAATAAGGAGCGGTGAGGTATCGGAAACCTCCCCCACCTCGTAGATCTTCTGCTCCACCTGCATAGGTACCTGGGGATCCGTATAGATGTTCTGACGCATTGCAAAAAGCGCCAGGTTCTTCCAACGGTCGGCCGAACTCAGAAGTATAACCGAGGCGTATTTGGCAATCGCGATCCCGGCTATGTTCGTCTCCACGAGAGGATCGTCCCGCCGTGCATCCGTAAGGATCGGGAATCCCACGGATTTGTCGCCTTTCTTAATAGCCGCCCGGCGAAGCTGGGTGTTGAGTTCCACCACGGCCTTGGCGGTCTTCGCGCCCGGATCGAGAATCAGATCGTTCGCGCCGGCTCCTTTGGCCTTCTCCGCCAGGGCCGACACGGCTTCGGCGCCGTCGGCGGTAACCGCCAGGATAAGGCCCCCCTCCTTCGCCAGAGCCGCCATGGCATCAACGTTTTCCTCCGTGGCGCCGTAGAGCATCGGTTTTTTGCCCGCCGCCGCCTCAATGCCGGCCTTGGCCGACTCGGGGTCCGTGGTCTTGAGAATAAGCCCCGTATCGCCGGCAAGATCCGCTACGGCCTTTACGGCCGTACCGAAGGTTCCCGCATCACCCGAGACGTTGTCTATGCAGATAGCATCGACCCGCAGTTTCTGCCCTACCCGGTCGATCTCCGACTCGATGACGGATTTCACCTTCGCTTCCAGGTCGGCGCCCTCGGTCGTATCGCTTATGACCAGGGCAAGCGCCGGGGGATTGACGAATTTCTTTTCGTGACGGAAAAGTACGGTTTCCTCGCCCATCTTTACCGCTACATCCCCCTCTCCCAGTTTCATGGGACGGACCGGGGGTGCGGAGGCCTCGCCCAGGGTCGCCTTGGCCTCGTCGGATACGTCGGGACAGGCGTTAATGTCGGCCTGCCCCTGAGCCAGTTTCATCGCAAAAGCCAGGCATGTGGGAAAACCGCATTTCTTGCAGTTGGTCTTTGGAAGCAGTTTGAAGATTTCAACACCAGTCATTGCCATTGTTCGTTCCCTCCTACATCAACTCGTCAAGCGTCTTCCGCACGGTTTCCACCGCCCGCGGATGCCGCATAACCAGAAGTTCCGCTCCCGCCATGGCCAGCGACGTGGCCGTAAGCGATTCCCAGGCAAGGGCCCGTTCCTCCAGAGAACCCCATTCGGGCAGATCCGCTTCCGGCGCCTGGACCTCCTTGACCTTCCAGACGTAAAAACCCACATCCGCCATGATAGGCGGCTGCATGGTTTTGTCGTTCTGGGTAAGTCCGGCGAGACGTATCCGCTCCATGACCGAATACGTATATTCAAGACCGTACCCGAGGGCCGAACACATGGGATCGGTCAGAATGCGGCTTTTATCGTATCCCATCTGGGTGATGAGAATGTTCAACTGTTTGGCCAGGTTGATATCCAGCTCGCTCATAGCGATCAGATTGTGATCGTTGGCCAACGCCGCGGCGACAACGGTCTTGTAATTCGCCTCCTGGGCCTTGCCGATAACACACCTGCGGCCCTTCGCCGCCTCGGCGGCGGACACGAGAACCGAACCATCCTTCTCCGCATGGTTGGACCCGAGGATCACCAGGGGGATCTCCACCGCGTCGAGGACCTTCTTGACCGTCTCCGCCGCTTCGTCGGCGGATCGGTCTTTATTGTCGGGATGGGTGCTGATGAGGCGAAGGGCCACGGCCTCGGCGCCGAGTTCGTCCTGACAGAACTTCGCCCAGGTGACCGGATCGCCCGACACCGCCTCGTACGGCCGCGCCACCGTCTCGGGCCAGTCTTCCGGCGGTACGTCCTGGACTTCTACGGCCACGACGGGGCGGTTGGGAATATCGCCCTCAAATGCACAGAAGGGCAACGTAGTCTCGCCCCCAACGGAAACGGCCCGATCGCCGTCCCCCACGGTCATTGCGGCTACACTACCCGAGTAACTCTCTTTCGGTATAACAAATGCCATCGTTTTGTTCCTCCTTACATCTCCAAATAAGAATGTGCATACAGTGTGCGGTTCATCATCACGTCCGTCGTCTTCATCGCGGTCACCACTTCCGTTTCCAGGGGATCCGCGATGGCTGCGGTAAGGCCCGCCGTCATGAGAAATGCCAGATAGTAGGCGTTCAGCGTCGGCCGGAGGGCTTTCGGGCAACCGTTGGAAATATTGCTGAGCCCCACGACGGTCTTCATCGGCGGGTCGTTGAGTTCCTGGAACATCCTTATGGTCTCAACGACCTTCCAGGCCTGATCCTGTGTCGTCGCTATCTGGAGAACCAGAGGATCGAGATAGATGTCTTCCATGGGCACGCCGTACTCCATCGCCCGGGCCATGATTTCGGCGGCGATACCACACCGCTCTTCCGCATCGGCCGGCAGCCCACCCTTGCCTACGGTCAGGCCGATTACCTGACACTGGTACTTGGCCGCCATCTCCAGAATCGGGAATCGCTCCGGGTCGTTTGACGTGGAATTGAGCAGGGCCCGGCCCCATTCGTTATTGTGGACTTTCAGACCGGCCTCGAGAGCCTGGGCGTTCGTTGTGTCCAGGCAGATCGGCAGGGGCACGACTTCCTGAATCGTGGTTACCATCCACTGCATCAGGTCTTCTCCCCCGTCCTCGGCCGGTCCTATGTTGGCATCGATGATACCCGCGCCGGCTTTCCACTGGGCTGTGGCAATCTCCTGAATGGGGCCCTTGTCTTTACTCATCATCGCTTCCCGAACCCGTTTCGCGATAATACTCAGTTTTTCTCCGATAATCAGCATTCTCCCTCTCTCCCTTCCGACTATATTCAGTTATTGTATAAACCCGCACGCATTGATCGAACCCCTTCGGGTACGCCGTCACGCACGAACCCGGTCTTCTATGAGGAAAAGTAACGTTACCGGCACTCCGGCGGGAACTCAAGTCAAGAACTATACCACGAACCTCCGATCCAGGTAAAGATTTTTCCCGGGAAACAGGAGCCGGCGCGCCGAGACGATCGAACGGAGTCGTACACCCGACGCCCCTCCGACCGGGGCCCGGGATTCAGGGACCCCAGCCTGTTGTTTTTAAAGGCCTTTTGGAAAAACCGCCTTTTGAGGGACGCAAAGACATTGTCGCCGGTCGACATCGCGGCCTCACGGGTACCGGCCCCGTGTATTTTTTCATCCCGTATTGATGAACGTTTTGTGTTCCGGCCGGCCCTCCGGAAACCCTCCCCGGAAGACAAACTGTAACCTGGCTACACAAACCGCGGGTTACATGACTCTCCATCCCTCCCCGCCCGTCCGACCGAGGTACACGCCCCGGGAGTTTCCCGGCGGGGCCGGGGGGATTTCCCCCGGCCTGAGCGACCCGGACCCTGTTTGACAGGGTCCGGGCACCTTGGATATAATCGCCACACGCCGATGAAAAAGACCTGCGTTGTTATCCTCCTCCTTGGTCTCGCGGTACTGATCGGCGGCGGCACCGGAGCCTACCTTGCAATCATGCGCGACCTCCCCCAGGTCGCGGATCTCAAAGATTTCCGTCCCTCGGGCGGTTCGAAGGTCTACGCAAACGACGACCACCTTATCGGCGAATTCAAGCCCGAAAAGGGCATCTACGTCCGGTTCGACGCGTTTCCGAAATCCCTGGTGGATGCCGTTATCGCGACCGAAGATGCCCAGTTCTGGAGTCATCCGGGCATTGATCTCTATGCCATCGCACGGGCAATCGTAAAAGATATCCGCTCGCGGCGCTTCAAGGAAGGGGCGAGTACGATAACCCAGCAGCTTTCGAAAATCCTCTTCCTCAGCCCCGAAAAGAAACTCCGGCGGAAACTCCAGGAACTTGCCATCGCCATACAGATCGAACGCACGCTCTCGAAAGAGCAGATACTCGAACTTTATCTCAACAAGGTCTATTTCGGGCATGGCGCCTACGGAATCGAGATGGCCGCGCGTACCTATTTCGACAAAAACGTTGCAGAACTCAGCCTCGGCGAGTCCGCGATGCTGGCGGGGCTGATCAAGGCCCCCAATGCCTACTCCCCCATCCGCCACCCGGACCGCAGCCGGTCCCGTCAAAGGATCGTTCTCGGAAGAATGGTGGCCACGGGTTTTATCACCGACGAGGAAGCCCGGATAACCGGGGAACACCCTCTGCGCCTCACCACGGGGAAACGGCGGAACATCTCGTCGTATTTTCTGGAATTCGTCCGGAAAGAACTCGAATCCCGTTTCAGCATGGAAGAAATATACGGCAAGGGCCTGAGGGTGTATACGTCCCTGGACAGGCGCCTCCAGAAGGCGGCCGAACGGGCCGTAAAAGACGGACTCCTCGCCCTGGATAAACGCCGGGGATGGCGAGGTCCCGAGTCGGTACGGGGGCCGAAGGAACCTCATCTCTGGGAGACCAAAGCGCCGCTGAAATCCGTACCCGCGGGCGATCTCCTGCTGGCGGAAATAGAGTCCGTTTCGGACGGGGCCCTTACGGTACGGGGACCCGGCTACTCCGGGACGATCGCCAGAAAAGATGCTTTATGGGTCCGGCGGGCGCGGCAGGAGGACGGCAGTGTGCGGACGCGGCGGTCGATCGCCCTGCGCAAGGAATTCAAACCCGGGATGCGGGTTCGGGTGCGGCTCAAGAAACGGGGCAAGACCATGACATCCCACACGTTCAGCCTGGAACAGCTCCCCGAAGCACAGGCGGCCCTCGTGTGTCTCGATCCGGCCCGGGGATATATCCGGGCGATGGTGGGCGGGTACGACTTCCGGCAGACGGAGTTCAATCGCGCCGTCGCGGCCCGCAGGCAACCCGGCTCGGCGTTCAAACCCATCCTTTACGCCACTGCCCTGAGCCGGGGGTTCACGCCGGCGGATCTCCTGATGGACGAAGAAATCGAATACTCGGGCGAGGTGTGGGGCGACTGGAAACCGGGCAATTACGACAAGAAGTACTACGGCCCGACGAGTCTCCGGGACGGCCTGACCTATTCCCGGAACGTTGTCAGCATCAAACTCCTGGAGTTCGTGGGGATCGACCGGGTGATCAAGACGGCGCGGCGCATGGGTTTTCAAGGCCCGTTTCCCCGCGACCTGACCCTCGGCCTCGGCTCCCTGACGGCATCGCCGCTGGAGGTGGTCTCGGCCTATGGCGTTTTCGCGGCCGGCGGAGTCCATGTTCCGCCGACCCCGCTTCGCTACGTTCTTGACGCCCGGGGCAATCTTCTTCCCGGCCCCACCGCCGATCCGGAACAGGCTCTGGATGCCGTCGATGCCTTTCTCGTGACGTCCATGATGGAGGACGTGGTGAAACGGGGCACCGGGTGGCGCGCCAGGGCCATAGGCCGGCCCGTTGCGGGCAAGACCGGTACCACCAACGAATACCGGGACGCGTGGTTCATTGGTTTCACGCCCAACCTGGTCGCCGGGGTCTGGGTGGGCCTGGACGATATGGCGAGTCTCGGGAAGAAAGAAACGGGCAGCCGGGCGGCCGCACCGATCTGGGTCGCATTCATGAAAGAGGCGGTACGGGACCTTCCCACGGAAGAGTTCCGTATGCCCGAAGGCGTGACGACGGCCCTCATCGATGCCGACACCGGACTGCTGGCCACGGCCGATACGCCACGGCGAATGGTGGAGTTTTTCCGCGACGGCTCCGAGCCCACCGAGTACACGTCCCGGGACCTCCGGGACGAAATACTGCGCCTCAAGATCCCCGTGGAAGCCAAACCCGAATTCGACTGAGACCCGGCCGTCGGAAGGTAGACGTAAGAAGTTACCCTTAACGTTGCAAAAGATTCTTGGAGAAGGGGCCGGCGGGATCAAAAAAATAC
>CAYYSS010000111.1:0-8124 GCA_964474325.1 uncultured Nitrospirota bacterium | reverse complement strand
AGGAAAGATCGACCAGAAGAAGCGTGGACCGGCCCGGGCGTTTGATGTCCGGCGTTATGATTTTTTCAATATCCGGTACCGGGGCGTAGGCGGATACAACGAGGGCACCGGGGGCCTTCACGGTCTCCGCGCCGTCGGGACCGTTTACCTGTGCGGCCATGGAGAGGGAATCCTTGCCCCCGTCGACGGCGATACCGAGTTCGGTCATCATATCCGCCATGGCCACCGCGGCGTCGTAGAGCGCGGCCCCCTCCCCCGGAAGCTTCGCCGCCCACATCCAGTTGCCCGAGCACCGCACGTCCGGAAGCGCGGTAATACCGGCCCACACCAGGTTCGTGAGGGCCTCGGCAACGGTCATGCGGGCCATTGCGGACGGGTTCAGAAGCCCGATAATCGGTTGTTCACCGATGGCGATCGCACAGCCGGTCCGGGCGAAATGGGACTGGGCGACCACCGCCACGTCCGATACGGTGAGCTGGAGCGGCCCGGCGCACTGCTGGCGGACAACCAGACCGGTCACGGAGCGGTCCACCTTGCTCGCAAGAAATCGTTTGGACCCCACGGACGCCAGCCTGAGCACCCGGTCGAGGGCGGACCGAACCGAAAGGTTTTCCGGAAGCCTCAAGGGTTCCGTCCGCACCGGGAGGCGGTCCAGTTCGAACGTCTTCGGGGGCATATCGCCGAGGATCTTTTCCAGTTCCAGGTCCACCGGTGTGGATCCGTCGACCCGGTCGTGGACTACGACCCGTCCGTCGCCGGTTATCGTACCGATCACCGAGTAGGGCACCTTCTCCCGTCGGCACAGGGCGTCGAAAAGGTCCCTCTGTTCGGGCCGGATGAGCAACGCGTCGTTTTCCTGGTACTCGGCGCCCCAGAGTTCCAGTACCGAAAGCGTGGTGTCCCCCACGAGGACGTCCCGGATCTCGATACGGCCGCCGGCCGGATAGATAATCTCCTTAACCACGTTGCAGTTACCGCCGGCCCCCTGGTCGTGGAGCGATACGATAGGATTGTCCGTACCCATCTCGATGCAGGCCCGTATGACCCGGTTCATCTTCTGCTCCATCTCCGCATCGCCCCGCTGAACGGCGTTAAAGTCCAGTTCCGCGACGTTTTCCCCCTGGATCATGCTCGATGCCGCGCCCCCGCCCATACCGATCCGGTAGGCCGGGCCGCCGACTTTTATCACGAGCATTCCCGGTTCGGGATCTCCCTTGCGCGCGTGGCGGGCGTCCATTTGTCCTACCCCGCCGGTGAACATGATGGGCTTGATCCACTCCCGGCGGTCGCCGCCGGGAAGCCGCAAGCCGAAGGAACGGGTAAAACCCTGCACCAGGGGTTCGCCGAATTTGTTTCCATAGTCCGAAGCGCCGTTACTCGCCTCGATCTCGATCTGCCGGGGAAGCGCCAGGTTCTCCGGGTAGGTAAACGAGGGGTCTTCCCAGGGGAGTTCGTAATGGGGGAGCCGCAGGTTCCCCACACAGTAGGCCGCCGTCCCGGCCACAACATGCCCGCCGGTCCCGACGGCCTGCACGTCCCGAATCCGCCCGCCCGTGCCGGTCTCCGCACCCGGAAAAGGAGCAACGCCGGAAGGGAAATTGTGGGTCTCGGCCGTAAAGGTAAGATCGCAGTCCGCCTCTACGGGCTCGAAAGGGGCGGGCGCGCCCGGGCGGGCCGGACGTAACGTCGGCACCCTGAACCCGCGGATCGACGACGAATTATCCTTAAACGCGATAACCGAGTTATTGGGATTGGCCCGATAGGGACGCCGGACGATATCCAGCAGGGTGTCCTCGACCGGCCGGCCGTCGACCACGAGGCGCCCGCCGAAAAACCAATGGCGGGAATGCTCGGAGTTCGATTGGCCCAGATCGAAACACTCCACACTCGTGGGATCTCTCCCGATCTCGGTCTGGAAGAGTTCCGTATAGAAATCGAGGTCCCGGTCGTCGAAACCAAGGCCCATCTCCCGGTTGATCCGCTCGAGCGCCCCCCTGCCTTCTTTGAGTACGGGTACGGTGAAAACCTCTTGGGGGCTCATATCGACGGCAAAGGTCCTGAGCGGCTCAGCGTACACACATTCGGTCATCCGGTCGTGCAGGAGGGCCGCAACCCGGGCCAGGTCATCTCCGGCAAGGGAAAGACCCGAGAAGAGAAACCGTCGGGAGCGCTCGATACGACTCACCTGTTCGAGCCCGCAGGCGCGACACACGGAGACCGCATTCGTGGACCAGGCGGTGGAGAAGTTCAAACGGGGTCCGACCTCGACCGCGGAACCGGGGTTGGAGAGGAGACTGGCGGTGGAAAACCCCTCCTGATCGAAGGTCTCGGAAAGGAGCCAGACGAGAACCCGCTCTTGCTGCTCTCCCAGGGGCTCCCCGGTCTCTACGTAATAACAATACTCGGTTTCGATCGCCCCCAGGTTCCGGAAGAGGGCGGCGGGCAGAACACGGGCCAGTTCCCCGCGGAGCGCACGAGCGGCGTCCTCCGAGAGAACGGGGGTGCGGTAGAAACGACGTACGGTCATGCAAACGGACCTTTCATGTTTTCAGGAATACTCCGGGCTCCGCCCGTGCGGTCTACATGATAACTTAAACCAAGGGAGGGGTTCAGCGAGGACTGCGGCCCCACCCGCCGGACGCCGGGAAACGGGTCGCCACAACAAACCCGTACCCCCTGCTGACACCGGCGGTACGGGAAAACAAAGACAACCATGTGAGGGGTTGAGAAGCACATCCTTTCGTCTTCTCCCCATGTGCCGTGCGCGAGAAAAAGGAGGGGGGAACCGGCACGGCACGCCTCTCACATGGCCTACATTATTTATAGCATAGAAATTATCTCATTACAACAAGAAAAAGCCCCCCGGAAGGAATCGCAACACTTCAGCAAATAGAGCTTTTTTAAAACATCCCCAAGAGTGCTAGAATGTGCAAAAACCACGGGAGGCACGTCCATGGACAGACGCATGACGGTACAGCAGGGTGACATCACGAAGATGGACGTCGACGCCGTCGTGAACGCGGCCAACACCTCTCTTCTCGGGGGCGGCGGCGTGGACGGAGCGATCCACCGGGCCGCGGGCCCCGAACTCCTCGAAGAATGCCGCGGGATCGGCGGGTGCCCCACCGGCGAGGCCCGCATTACCCGGGGCTATAATCTCCCGGCCCGCCGGGTTATCCATACCGTGGGGCCGGTATGGCGGGGCGGCGGGCGGAGGGAACCGGAACTCCTGGCGTCGTGCTATAGAAACAGTCTCGCCTTGGCCGCGAAACACGGACTGAAGACAATCGCGTTTCCGTCGATCAGCACGGGGGTCTACGGCTACCCCAAGGACAAGGCCTGCGCCGTAGCCGTATCCGAAACCCGGGCTTTTCTGAAACGGGACACAACGCTTGAAACAGTAATCTTCGTCTGTTTCAGTGCCGGGGACCGGATGATCTACGAAGACGCCCTCTCAGGGGATTGAATGCGGGCGCGCCCTCCCGTCGCCGCAGCCCCCCCCGCAGGGCGTCAAACACCCCCCGCGTAGCCGGCCGGTACACGTTCGCGGAACGCTTTTGTCTTTTCGTGTATCCTTAACCGTGGCGGACGGCAATACCATCATCGAACCCGACGGCAACAGGGTGCGCCCCGCGGGGGTTTTTGACCGGCTCACGCCGGACGTGATCCTCCGCGCGGCGGAGACGGCCCTTGAAATACCCTTCACGGGCTATACCGCACCGTTGCCGAGTTATATCAACCGGGTCTACGAACTCCAGGCAGAGGACGGGACACGCTACATCGTCAAGTTTTACCGTCCGGGCCGGTGGAGCCGGGAGGGTCTGGAGGACGAACATTGTTTTGTCCGGGACTGCGTGGAGGACGAAATCCCGGTTATCGCCCCCCTCGAACTCCGCACCGGGGGAACCCTCGCGACGACGGAGGGCATCACGTTTTCTCTCTATCCCAAGCGGTACGGAAGACAGTTTGAGGCCAACGACGACGAGGCCTGGGTACGGATCGGCCGGCTTCTCGGACGACTCCACACAACGGGGGCCCGGCGAGAGGCCCCTGCCCGTATTACTCTTCATCCCTGCACCTCCACCGCCGCGGATCTCCGGGAACTCGTGGAAGGCGGTTTTGTCCCGCCGGGGCACCTGCCCGCGTTCAAGGAGGTGACCGATCAGATCCTTACGGAGATTACCCCGCTTTTCGACGGGGTGGACATGCTCAGGACCCACGGGGACTGTCACTGGGGAAACCTGATCTTCAGGCCGGACGAAGGCATCTTTGTGATAGATTTCGACGATATGATGACTGCCCCGCCGGTGCAGGATATATGGATGCTGCTTCCGGGGCTTCTCGACGACAGCAGGCGCGAACTGAACCTGATCCTCGAGGGCTACGAGGACTTCCGGACCTTTGATATGCGCACGCTCCGACTCATCGAACCTCTGCGGGTGATGCGCATGATCTATTTCCTCGCCTGGTGCACCAGACAGGTGAACGACTACCAGTTCAGACACCTCTATCCCGACTGGGGCTCACCTGCCTTCTGGGCCGGCGAGATCCCCACCCTGGCCCAACAACTTCAGATTATTCGGGAGACCTGCAGGGCAAACTGATGGGGTGCGGCGGCACTGTCGAGGGTTTCTGCTTTTGATACGGGATCTGCGCCGCCCCCGAAAAACGCCTTGACATCGCCCCTTCGACGGGGTATATTTTTTTTAGAAAGGCCGTCGACACGAAGGGTGTAACGGCGTCAGTCGCGCGAGTACTAGAAATACTCGGTCAGGGAGCCAGGTGCCGGGGTGGAGAGCACGCCTCAAAGAGCGAGGAAGCCGGAAGCACCGGCCGAGGCACCCACGTAGAAAGTGGCCCGCAAGATTGGCGTCGATGCACCCTTTTCATTTCCTTATCCGTTCCTCTTTCGATACCGCTCCGCACCCAGCCTTTCCGCTATCGCCCATTGCCTCTCGCCTATCGCCTGCGCCCTTCATGCCGTGTTGCGGATCTTTTTGAGGCCGCCGGACCCGTATTTATGCAACTGCAAGGTTCATTTTCGGTTCAAGCTAACCCAGCGAGCAGTAAGGCCCCTTACACATACTGAAGGAGCGAGACGTAAGACCGCGAGAAGAGAAACGCAGGACGTCTCACCTCTCACATCTCTCGAGTCACGAGCCGACCAGGAATCTCCCCTCACGTCCTTCTGGTAACCTCCACCAGGTGGAACCCGAACTGGGTCTTCACCGGGCCGTGGACCTTACCCACTTCTTCGTTAAACACGACCTTGTCGAATTCAGGGACCATCTGCCCGGGGGAAAACTCGCCGAGTTCACCGCCCTGCCGACCGGAGGGACAGAGTGAGTGCGCCTTCGCAACCTCCGCGAAATCAACTCCGCCCTCGATCTGTTTCTTCAAGTCTTCGCATTCGCTCTCGGTCTTTACCAAAATATGCCTTGCTTCTGCTTTTGTCATAATTTCTCCCTTCAGTTCGCTGTTGCGTATCGATGTATTTTACCCGTTCATGGCCTTCCGGAGGGTATCGAACCCTCCAACAACGCACCGGGCCGTGTAATAATGGACACAGGGAAACGGCCAGGAACTTCCGGAAATCATGAAACCGTTCTTTCAGCCTCAGCTTGTAAACGATCCCTTCGGGGATCCGGTTCTCCATGTGGATTTTCTCCATGACCGGCGGGCAGTTCTGTTCGACCTCGGCGATATACAGGCTCTGCCGACGAAGAAAATCCTTCGCATCAGCCACGTCTTCGTTTCCCACACCCACATGGACCACTTCATCGGATTCGACTACCTGCTCCGGGTCTGCCTGGGGCGGGACCGGACCATTCGCCTGTACGGCCCCTCGGGGTTTATCGACAAGGTGGAACACAGATTATCCTCCTACACCTGGAACCTCGTGGAAAACTACGACGACAATTTCACGGTGCTTGCCCACGACGTCCTCCTGCCCGGCGGGCTCAGATCAGCGCGGTTTGAGTGCCGCCGCCGTTTCCGGCGGGAGGCTATGCCGGAGCAGACGATCAGCGGTGGCGTGCTCGTGGATGAGCCGGGGTTTCGGGTTCGGTCGGTGGACCTCGATCACGCTGTGCCCTGTCTCGCTTTCTGTTTCGAGGAAAAGATCCACGTCAATATCTGGAAGAACCGGATCGACGAGATGGGTCTGCCCGCAGGTCCCTGGTTGAAGGATCTCAAAGAAGCCGTGGTCACGGGCAAACCGGACGATACGGTTTTCCGGATCTGCTGGGCGGACCGGCAGGGCCCCCACGAATGTTCGGCGACCCTGGGAGAACTCAAGGAGACGGCCGTCCGGATCGTGCCCGGCCAGAAGATCGGCTACGTGACGGATGCCGTGGGCAGTGACGAAAACCGCCGGCGGATCGTTGAGCTCGTCCGGGGCGCCGATCAGCTGTTCATAGAAACCTTTTTCCTCCACGAAGACCTCGAGCGGGCGCGGATGGCGTATCATCTGACCGCGCGGGAAGCAGGAGAGCTTGCCCGGCTCGCAGGTGCGGCGCGGATGTTCCTCATGCACGTGTCGCCTCGATACAGCGAGCGATATGAAGAAATAGAGCGGGAAGCAGGAGACGCCTTTCGAACGGGGCCGCCGTAGTTTCCCCTGTCGTGGCAGAAACTTTCGATGAGAAGGGGCCGGACCGGACCCGTTCGCCGTTTCAGGAGTGTTGCGGCCGTGCGTTTTCTTGATCCCGCCGGCCCCTTTCGCGGGAATTCTTTTGCAACAATAGGGTTAACAGTGGAAGGATGCAGGTTAATCGTGTAGGCCCTTCGGGGCAACAGGTCAGATTGCCGAGTTTTGGCCTTTTCGGGTAACAAACCATGGCTCGAGGTTGGAATTGAAAAAAACAAGGGCTACGGTCTTATCGCCGTAACCCCTTGATTTTATTGGTAGCGGGGGCAGGATTTGAACCTGCGACCTTCGGGTTATGAGCCCGACGAGCTACCGGACTGCTCCACCCCGCGATCATGTGGACCGGGAATTCCCGAGCCGGTCTGAGATAATAACGAAAACAGGGGGTATGCGTCAAGACCGGCAACGGACTGACACTACAGGGCTTAGCCCCGGGACGATTTTCTACCGGACTTCAAGGCCGCCTTAAGGCCCATGTCGAATGTCATGATCTTTCAACCCGCGTTTTTCCGCGACAACCCGCGAGCAGGAAACGAGCCGTCTATGATCCCCGCTCGAGTTCTTTGGCCTCGTCCCAGAGGGCGTCCATCTCTTCGAGGCTCATTTCCCGGAGGTCCCGCCCCTGTTCGACCGCCCGCCGCTCTATGTGGTGGAAACGGCTCTCGAACTTGGCATTTGCCCGTCTCAAGGCCTCTTCGGGGCTTACCCGGAGAAAACGGGCCACATTGACGCACATGAAGAGAAAATCCCCGAGTTCCTCCTCGATCTCATCAGCGTTTTCGTTCTCGATTCCCGTGATCCATTCCTCGAATTCCTCCCGAAGTTTCACCACGGCATCCCCCACCCGGTCCCAGTCGAACCCCACGTCGGCGGCCCGTCCCTGGAGGCGCTCGGCCCGGAGAAGCGCCGGAAGTGCCCGGGGTACACCGTCGAGGCGGGATTCCCTGACTTTGCCCTCCTGTTTCTTGATCTCGGCCCATTGGTCGACGACCTGCTCAGGGGTACTGCACCGGGCCGCGCCGAATACATGGGGGTGGCGCCGGATCATCTTGTCCCGGATCTCCGCTATCACGTCGTCGATGGTAAACGTACCTTCTTCGGCGCCTATCCGGGCGTGGAAGACGATTTGAAAAAGTACGTCACCCAGTTCTTCCCGGAGATGGGCCGGGTCCCCCCGGTCGATTGCCTCGAGGACCTCGTAGGTCTCCTCGAGAAGATAAGGGGCGAGGCTTTTCGGCGTTTGTTTGCGGTCCCAGGGGCAGCCGTCGGGCGCCCGCAGGCGGGCCATGATCTCCACCAGTTCGTCAAAGGGCATGGGTATATTCTACGGCAAGCGGGGGGCCTGCCGTAGGAAGGGAGAAGGGAGAAGATGTTGGCCCGTCTTCGCCAAAGGCTACGCCGAGCCAGGCAGTCGGCGGTTGGCAGTTGAAAATCGTAAATTGTCAATCGTTAATCGTAAATCTCCCCAGCCCCTC
>CAYYSS010000110.1:0-8124 GCA_964474325.1 uncultured Nitrospirota bacterium | reverse complement strand
ATGACCCGGGCCAGCACTTCCTTGCCCGTACCCGACTCCCCTTCGAGCAGAATCGTGATATCGGACTCCGCCGCGGCCCCCGCACGGGCAAGGAGATCCTCCATAGCCTCGGACCGGGCAACGATATCCTCCTCGGTCCGGCCGGGAAACAGGCGCGCCAGAACCCGGCCCAGGGATTCTACGGAGAAGGGTTTCATAAGGTAGTCCGCCGCGCCGAACTTCATGGCCTCGACCGCGTTTTCAACCGTACCGTAGCCGGTCACCACGAGCACCGGGAGGGCACCGGTACGGGCGCGGATCTCCCGAAGAAAACCCAGTCCGTCCATCTGGGGCATACGCATATCGGTGATGACGAGACCAAACGAGTCCAGGTTCATGCGCCCCAGCACGTACTCCGGCGAGGCTGCCTGAACCGACTCGTATCCGTGGCACCGGAGTGCGCCCGCCAGGGCGTCCCGCATGGCGGGTTCGTCGTCCACGATGAGTACAGGTTTCATGCTAGGCTCCCCCTTTGTCGTTGGTTTCGTCGTTCGGGACTCGTCTGCGGTGTGCGGAGACGTCTCCGACTGTGTTCCGGGTCCCCCGCGGGCGTGGATTCACCCTCCGTTCGGATTCGTTGCCGTCGAGATCCGAACCGGAATCCGGACAACCTGCGGCGGCGTTGTGCACGGGAAAAAGCAGTGAAAACACCGTCCCCTCTCCGGGGGTGCTTTCGACCCGGACGACACCATTGTGCTCCCGCATAACCCAGGCTACGATGCTCAAGCCGAGACCGTTACCCCGATCTTTGGTGGAAAAAAATGGTTCGAAGGCGTGCTCGACGACCCGGTCGTCCATACCGACACCGGTGTCGGCAACGCGTATCCGCAGGTAATCGCCCCCCGGACTATCGGTGGATATACGGAGCGTCCCGCCGGCGGGCATGGCCTGTATCGCATTCATGCCGAGATTGGTCAGTGCCTGACGGATTAAGTCCGGATCGCCGTTCACCGTGCCCCGGGCATGACCGTAGTCGGCCAGAACCCGGATGTCGACGCCGCCGAGACCGCGAAGAAAATCGACCACGTCGTCGATGACCGGCGCTACGTCCACTGAAACGGCGCTCAGTGACCGGTTTCGCGTATACAGGAGCATATTGTTAAGGGTATTAACCAGGTGACGGATTCCCCTGCCGATACCTTCGGCCATGGAACCCTGCTCAGTTCCTTCGAGGTCCCGGGCCAGCATCGTGGCGTAAAGCTCCATGCTCCCCAGGGGATTACGAATCTCGTGGGCGATCTTTGCAACCAGTTCGCCCATGGCCGCCAGTCGCCTGTTCTTTTCCGCCTCCGCCTCGAGTTCCTTGATCCGGGTGAGGTCCTGCAACACCAGGAGCGAACCGTTCGCGCCGAGCGTGGCCGTTGCCGTCAGACACGGGAGCGTTCCACCACCGGACCGTTCCAGTTCCACTTCGCCGGGCGTGCCGGCATCGAACGGAAGGTCCAACACGTTTGCCCCGCTCAGGTCCCTGCCGAGCATCCTCCGGGCCGCCGAGTTGTGGTGCCGTATCCGGCCGTCGTGTCCGAATACCACGACCCCCACCGGAATACCCTGCACCAGACCGTCGAGAAAAGCCCGGGCCTCTTCCGTCTCGGCAAGACTTCTGCGCAGGCGAACGTTGGTATCCTCAACCTCGTTACGAAGGAATCGAACCTGTTCTTCCAACTCGTGGTAGGTCCCCTGAAGGGTGCGGGACGCCTCTTCAAACGTGGAAAAGGCCTTACTTAAAAGATCCAAGTCCGCCATAACCTTCAATGAGGGATTCCGCCGCCGCCAGCTCGGCGCCGAGCCGTCCCACGGGCTCCGACGTCTCCCCGGCCAATGCGTCGAGCCGCTCCCGGTCGCCTCCCAGGGTAGCGAGCTGGAACTGCACCCACAGGAGGTCCTCTTTTTCGAGCGCCCCCTCGGCAATCTGCCGATAATCGCGGAGGGCTTTCTGCACGTCTCCCTGTCTCCGGTACAGCTCGGCCCGCCGGAGGCGTGCGGTGTTGGAGCCCGCGGAAACGGCCTTGCCGTAGGCCGCGATGGCGGACCGGGGACGGGACAAGCCTTCCAGTATCTCACCGAGCCGTATATAGTCCAGTACGGTGGGCTTTTTCAGACGCCGATAGTCCTCCGCGGCCTCCCGAATACGCCCCGCCCGCACAGCCAGTTCTGCGTGGAACCGGTAAACACCATCCTGGCGGTAGCCCCGCTTGAGAAGGTCCTGGACGAAATCCAGGGCTAAACCTTCCATACCGAGCAGGGCGTAGACCTTCGCCAGACCAAGCAGTGCCCGGTTTCTTCCCGGTCCGAGGAGCTGGTGCTTGAACGCTTTACCGGCCATATCGATACGCCCGGCCGACAGCAGGTTTTCCGCAAGCACATAGGAAGTAAGGATGTAGGACTCGTAATCGCCGGAGACCCTCAGAAACGCTTCCTCGTCTTTCCGGTACAGGGCCTCGAGGACCCTCACAACGTCAGCGTCGGCGTTCGCTTCACGATAGGCTTCGAGAGCTTTAATAAGCTCTTCCCGGTCCTCCAGGATACCGGCGATAATGATCGACGCCTCGGTAGCCGCCGGAAAGTAAGGATAGCTGCGCCGCACTTCCCGCGCGTGTTCGAGGGCCTCGTCGAGCTGTTTGGACGCCCTCAGAAGACGGGCCATGGCCAGGTGGGCCTCGGGAGCGGAACGAGGACTTTCCAGGGCGGCCGCAAACTCCTGCCGCGCGCCGAGAAGGTCGTCCCGGTCCCGTTTCCTGCGGCCGAGAATCATGTGTGCCCGTCCGGCATACTTGCCGTCCGGGTGCTCCCGCAGATACTCTTCCGCATAGAATTCCGCCTCCTCGCCGCTGCCGACACCCTCCAGCGCCCCGGCCGCCGCTATGAGTGCCTCGCCGTGGTTGATCAGGGCGTCACGGTGGTCCCGGGCGAGCCGGTCCGCGAGCCGTGCCGCCGCACGGTCCTGTCCGAGCCGCTCATAGGCCGTCATCAGCCCAAGAAGCGCCTCGACGCTTTTTTCCCTTTTGACGAGTTCCGAAAACAAGGACTTCGCCTCTTCGGCCTCGCCGTTTTCGATCAGGCAGGCGCCCAACCCGAGACGCGCGGTCCGGGCGATTTCGCTGTCCGGAAAATCGCTTATGATCCTGCGGAACTGCCCCGCGGCCTCCTGGCAATCCCCGATTCTGCGCAGGGTCTCTGCGTAAAGCGGCAGGGCCGTTTCCGTGAGTTCCGGATCGGTCACATAGGCCCAGCGAAAATAACGGGCCGCTTTTTTCACGTGGTCGGCGCGGGGTGAAGCGATGTAGATACGGGCCACCAGCAGGCTGGTTTCTCCTTCCGGGTTTCGCCCCCCGGAAAGGATTTTCTCTTCGACCAGATCGACGGCCTCATCGACGCGTCCGGCCTCATAGGCATCGAGGATCGACGCTACCGCGGCCCCGACAGACTCGGGAGAAGCCGCCGGGCCCGGCCCCTCCGCAGATACATCGCGACCGGCGAACGAAACGCCGGCCACGAGGACGAGACCGCAAACCACAGGCAATACCGCTTTCATCGCCGAGGGGATAAGCAAAGAGCGTGCCCCCGGCAACGAAGAAACTCCGCACAGACTAACTAACTGTTAAAAAAGGGAAATAGCGAGCCCCCCCGATTACCGGGAAGCTCATGGATCGGAAGGTTGAGCCCGAAACAGCAGTCGGACGGGAAAGCCGTTATTTTTTTGACACCGGGAGGGCGTTCCGTTCGTCCAGACCGAGACGCTTGAGTTTCTCGATAAGGGTCGTTCTGTTGATATTCAGGTACGCGGCAGCTTTCGCCTTTACGCCGTTGGTCTTCTCGAGGGCATGGATAATCAGCGTACGTTCAAAATCCGCGACCAGGGGGTTAAATTCGATCGTCTCCTCGTCGCCGTCGGGCAGAAAACCGCTCAGGGGTCTTCCCGCCCGGGGAAGGGGCTCTCCGTCGAAAAAGCGGTGGGGGAGGTCTTCGGGGGTAACCCGGTCGTCTTCTTTCAGAACCACCCAGCGCTCCACCAGATTCTCCAGCTCCCGTACATTGCCCGGCCAGTCGTATCCCATGAGTATTGCCATTACTTCCCGGGTAATCAGCAGGGGGGGGCGCCGTTTCTTCTTACACAACCGCTCACTGAAATGTGCGCAGAGAAGAGGAATGTCTTCCTGCCTCTGACGAAGGGGCGGCAGGTGAAGCGTGATCACATGGAGCCGATAATAGAGGTCCTCCCGGAACCTCCTTTCCGCGATGGCTTTTTCCAGGTCCTGGTTCGTGGCCGCGATTACGCGGACGTCGGCCTTCAGGGTCTTTGTGCCCCCGACCCGTTCAAATTCACGCTCCTGAAGCACCCGAAGCATCTTCACCTGAAGCTGGGGGCTCATCTCCCCGACCTCGTCAAGGAAAATCGTGCCTCCCTGGGCCAGCTCGAACCGGCCGGTCCGGCGGTTTATCGCGCCCGTAAAAGCACCTTTTTCGTGGCCGAACAGTTCCGACTCAAGGAGTTCATGGGGTATTGCGCCGCAATTGACCGGGACAAACGGTTTCTGGGCCCGGTCGCTGTTGTAGTGTATACTCTTGGCCACCACCTCTTTGCCGGTCCCGCTGGCCCCTGTAATCAACACGGTCGCATCGGAAGCGGCCACCTTCTCGATCATCTCGTAGACATGCCGCATGGGGGCCGAATCACCCACGAGACTCTCGAAACCGTAACGCCGCTTGAGCGCCTGCTTCAATGTGCGGTTTTCGAGCTGGAGGCGCCGGAAACGGGACGCCCGGGCAACGGAGGCGGCTACGTCCTCTATACGAAAGGGCTTGGTCAGGTAGTCAAAGGCCCCGAATTTCATGGCCTCAACGGCACTCTGGATCGTCCCGTGCGCGGTAACGATAATGACGGACACCTCGGGATCGAAGGCGAGGATTTTCTCCAGGACTTCGATACCCCCGATACCGGGCATCACGAGATCAAGCAGGACCACGTCGAAACTGCCGTTGCGAAACGTATCCAGACCCGTCACACCGTCAACCGCGCACTCCACCCGGCACCCTTCACCTTCCAGAAAGGTTTCGAGAACGTCCCGGACCGTGTCGTCGTCGTCAATAACGAGGACGCTGACGTCATTCAGGGGATTTTCGTCGGTTTTATCCCGCGTCACGAATTGACAAAACCTCCTAAAAGAGACTGCTCCCCGGGATAAATACCCCTGAGCTTATTGAAAAATACATTAAAAAACAACTTATTAGACCATTCTCCCGAAAGCCGCAGATTCCGAAATTCACGCACCCCTCACCAGCGCTAGTATGCCTGAATTCCCGCCGGGTGTCAATCTATTGTCGCTTTTTCCGGTCTTCCCCGTTCCCTGAAAAGGGGGGCTACCCTTCCGGAAAAATCTTCCCGGGATTCAGAATGCCGGTGGGGTCGAAAACATTTTTTATCCCCCTCATGATTCCCAGGCTCGTCTGACTCAGTTCCATGTCGATAAACGGGCGTTTCGCCAGACCGATACCGTGTTCCCCTGAGATCGTTCCGCCTTCGTCCAGGGCAATACGAAAGATGTCCGGAAGCAGGCCCCGGGCCCGGGAAAATTCTTCTTCGTCCCGCGCATCGCACATGACGTTGACGTGGAGGTTCCCATCGCCTGCGTGGCCGAAACTCACGATGGTGATCCCGGACTTTTCCGAGAGATTTCTGAGCTTCTTCAGCGCCGACGGTATACGGTCCCGGGGAACCACGATGTCCTCGGAAATCTTTGTCGGTTTAAGGGTATACATGGCCGGGGAAAGACAGCGGCGCGCCTGCCACAGTCGCGCCCGGTCGCCGTCGGATCCGGCAACCCGGACCTCGGCGCCCAAGGCCGCGCACACATCACCGATACGCTGAATTTCGTAATTTATATCCCCCGGCCGGCCGTCCACCTCGATGAGGAGCAAAGCACCGGCATCGGGAAGCCCCGTTGGACGGTAACCCTCAACGGCCCGGATGCTCTCCCGGTCCATGAACTCCAGGGTTCTCGGAAGAATACGGGCCGCAATAATATTCGATACCGCCCGGGCCGCCTTGTCCGGGTCCTCAAAAACCCCCAGCAGGGTCCGCACGTCCTCCGGCAGGGGTAAAAGTTTCAGAAATATCTTCGCCACAAGCGCCAGGGTTCCCTCCGACCCCACAACCAGGCTCGTGAGGTCGTACCCCACGACTCCCTTGCGGGTCCGAACACCCGTTCTCATCACCGTACCGTCCGCCATGACCAGTTCCAATCCCAGGACGTAATCCCGGGTCACACCGTACTTCAAGGCCCGCGGCCCCCCCGCATTCGTCCCGACGTTCCCCCCGATGGTACAGAAATCAAGGCTCGCCGGATCCGGGGGGTAGAACAGGCCGTCGTCTTCCAGGTCTCTCTGAAACCGGCCGTTTATAAGACCCGGTTCCACCACGGCCATGAGGTTTTTTCGGTCGATTTCAAGGATTCGGTTCATCCGCTCGAACGACACCACAATACTCCCGTCGGCCGGTACCGCGGCCCCGGCGACACCGGTACCCGCCCCCCGGGGCACCAACGGTGTACCCACGGCGTACGCGCCTTCGGCAAGGAGTTGCAGATCTTCGACGGACGCCGGGCGGGCCACGGCGGCGGGAACTCCTTCAAGGCGGGATGCGTCGATACCGTAGGCCTCCAGGTCCACCGGATCGGTGGAAAGGTTCGGTACCGCGGGAAGCTTCGTATTCCTCAGGATCATTCGGATGTCTCCAGGTGCCGGCGTTTTACATTATTTTACACCCGAGTGCCGCCCCGGAGTGATCCTCACCCGGGGCCGGATACACAAGAAATTCCGCACCGAGGCGTCTATGGGACGAAAAACAGACCGGGGAAAGGAAAAGCCGTTGGCGGGGATAATAACCGGAAAAGCGTCAACGGACTTACACCAATGCTGTCCACCACGATGGCCCCGAGCTTCCATAGTCGGCAAGATGCCAGCAGGGAATTTCCTGAATTCAGGTCCGGTAAAACAATACCCCGGCCCTTTTTATCCGGGATTCTTGTAACATGAACGTAAAGGTGCGTCGCCGGGCGGCGACGTTTCGTGCCGCGGCCGGGCATAAACGGGGAGGAACAGGTGCATGGAGGAAAAGCGCAGATACCCGCGGTACATCGTAGAGGGCATGGATTTCCAGGCCAAGACCGTCAGTGCGGTAGAGGTGGATATCTTGAACATCAGTGCGGGCGGCATCTCCATTTCCAGCCCGAAGCGCCTTAATATCGGGGGACGGTATTATCTCAAGTTCGCCGATATGAACGGCAAGGTCTCGCTCAACGGCGAGGTGGTCTGGGAGAAATTAAGCGGCAGTTCCCGACAGGAAGACGGCACCGTCCTGCCGATCTATACCGCCGGGCTCAAGTTCCTCGACGTAACCACGCCGGCCATGGATGCTATTCTCGATTTTATCGAAGAGCAGGCGGCGGTTACCGAATCCCGGCTCGGCGGTGTACGATTCCGCATACGAACCTCCGAAAAGGCGACGATAGGCGTTCCGCTGGAGTATTGCGTACAAAAACTGAGTCTCGGCGGCATGGCGATCGTGGCGGATCAGGAACTTACGGTCGGCGATCGCATGCAAATGGAACTCATCCTGGCGGACAACGCGGAGACGATTGAGTTCGAGGGGAGGATCGCTTCGTGTCTCCGCCCCGATCAGGACGAAGAGCGATTTCACATCGGCGTAGAATTCGTGGCAATGGACGAGAAAAACCGCACCCGGCTCGCGCAGGTCATAGCGGACATTCAGTCCTCGTCGTAACCGCTCGGGCTCTCGAATTTGGTGTTTTTCAGCCACGAACGCACGCGGATGAAACACGGATAAGAAGAAGGAAGGACGCCACACCCACATACGAACAGGACGAGGGAACAGCCGGGAAACCCGGCTCGTTTATCAATCATCCGTAAACACCCGTTTCATCTGTTGCCGATACAGAAAAAGCCCGGGAAATGCGGAACTCTTACCGGTCGTTGCCGTCGATCAGAGGGTCAGGCACGCCGGCTTCCTCAAACCCCTTTGCGCGAAGAAGACATGAATCGCACCGGCCGCAGGGGGATCCGCCC
>CAYYSS010000109.1:0-8172 GCA_964474325.1 uncultured Nitrospirota bacterium | reverse complement strand
CTCCCATCCGATTATCATGGGTTCCTACGGGATCGGGCCGGCCAGGATCGCCGCGGCGGCCGTTGAGCAGAACAACGACAAGAACGGCATTATCTGGCCGCCCGCGCTCGCGCCGTTTGACGTGGTGATCGTCTCCATGAGCAAAACGGACGAAGGTATCCGCCTGGCCGAAGACCTCGAAGCGGAACTCCAGGCCATGGGTTACGACGTGTTGCTCGACGACCGGGACGAACGGCCCGGCGTTAAACTTAAGGATGCGGATCTGATCGGCATTCCCTGGCGGGTCGTGGTGGGCGACCGGGGACTCAAGGAAGGGGTCGTGGAAGTGAAGAACCGCAGGGACGAGGAGGTCGAAAAGATCCCCGTGGCGGACATCCGGGACGTAATTATGGACCGGCTCGCGGGGGCGTAGTTGCGCTGACCATGACTTCCCGTCGATGACGCAAAGACCGTCTCCCATTGCCGTTACCATGGGGGAACCGGGCGGCATCGGGCCCGAGATCGTCGTTCGCGCCCTTTCGTCTCCGGTCCCTGATCGCAATTCGCCCGCTCTGGTTATAGGGGATCCCGACGTTCTCGCGGAGGCCCTCGAGCTTATTTCCTGCCCCTGGCCCCTGCGAGTGGTAACGGACCCCGCCGACGTGAAGACCGGCGCGATAAACCTCCTCGTCCCCCGCGGCTTCAAGGCCCCCGCGGGGGGATTTTCCCGGGGCGGGCCCTCGGCCGAAGGAGGCCGGGCAGTAGATCTGTGCATCCGTACGGGCACCGAACTTTGTCTCTCCGGAAAGGCCTCCGCACTGGTAACCGCGCCGATTGCGAAAGAATCCCTGGCCCTGGCGGGCCTGCCCTGGCCGGGACACACGGAATTCCTCGCAGACCTTACCGACACCAGGGACTGCGGCATGATGCTCGTCGGCGGTCCCCTGCGCGTTCTTCTCGTAACGATCCACACATCCCTCCGCGCCGCACCGGACTTGATAACGGAAGCCTCTGTTGCAAGAACAGTCCGGCTCGCTTCCCGGGCGGGTAAACTCCTCGGCATCGAACATCCGCGGATTGCGGTCGCCGGCCTGAATCCCCACGCGGGCGAAGGCGGCATGTTCGGCGACGAAGAACGCACGGCCATTACTCCCGCAGTGGAGCGGACCCGTCTCGAGGGCCTGGATGTCGTCGGCCCCCTGCCCCCGGACACGGTATTTTTCCACGCCTACCGGGGAGAGTATGATTTCGTCGTCTGTATGTATCACGACCAGGGGCTTATCCCCCTTAAAATGATCGCCTTCGAAACGGGCGTAAACGTTACGGTGGGCCTGCCCTTCGTTCGGACGTCTCCGGATCACGGGACGGCCTTCGATATAGCGTGGCAGGGGCGGGCAAACCCTTCGAGCATGCTCGAGGCCCTTCGCCTTGCTACTGAATGTGCTTCCCGTTACGACCCGGAACCCGAATCGACCGCCGGAAACAAGGCCGGTTAGCGTACAATGAATGTCGTACGTCGAAGTGCAGGCGGGCTGGTGCCGCCCGGCTGGTACTAGTGAAAAGGAGGTACGAGAGAATATGGAAGAAATAAAAACCGACGTCCTTATCGTAGGAGCGGGTCCGGCGGGTCTTTCCGCGGCAATCTATACTGCCCGGGCCAATTGGAAGACCGTGGTACTCAAGGGCAAGGCCAAATCCCGTCTGGAAATGGCCCATAAAGTGGAGAATTACCCCGGGTTTGAATCGATCTCCGGGCCCGAACTGCTCAAGACCTTCGAGGAGCAGGCCGTAAACCTTGGTGCGGAAATAATCACGGACGACGTAATCGAGTTGGGCCTTGGTTTCGATCCCAAAATGGCCACGACCCGCAAGCGGATCATAACCGCGGGTGCGGTTATCGTGTGCCTCGGCAAGGGAACCGCCAAGATGGAGATCGAAAACGAGGACGAATATATCGGCATGGGGCTTTCCTATTGCGCCGTCTGCGACGGCACGTTTTATCGGGACAAGAAGGTTATCGTCTACGGCAACGACGAACACGCGCTTGAAGACGCGCTCATGCTCCAGCAACTCGGTTGCAAGGTCACGCTGATAAGCCACTGCAAAAAAGTAAAGCGTTGTCCCGAAGCCCTCCGCAAGCGGGCGGAGGAAAAGGGCGTCAACATCATGGTGGATACGAAGATTCTCCGGGTCGAAGGTGAAAGCGTGGTACAGAGAATCCTGGTCGAGGAAATCGACGGGGAGCGCATGATCGACACCGACGCCCTGTTCATTATCCAGCACGTGCCCGGCTCAACCCTGCTTCAGCGCGCCGGAATTGAAATAAGCGCTGAAGGCTGTGTTCGCGTCGACCGGAAACAGGCCACCAACCTGCCCGGTGTCTGGGCCGCGGGCGACATCACCTGCGGGGGTATGCAGATTGTTACCGGATGCGGTGAAGGCGTGATGGCGTCTCTCGAGGCAATGCGCTATCTCCGCAAGATGAAAAACGCGAAGAACGAGGCTTAACGGGCGCCTCCAGCGGAGACCGGAACCGCGACGAACCAGTATCGACGTGGGGGGAAAGAAAAGCCGGGAGGTCGAGACACCGGAGGACCGAATACGCCGCCTCCGCGAAGAGATCCGCCGCCACGATTACCTTTATTACGTCCTGGACCGCCCTGAGGTCCCGGACGCGGAATACGACAGACTGTTTCGCGAACTTCAGGCCCTTGAAGCCGAACACCCGGAGCTGCTCACTCCCGACTCCCCCACCCAACGCGTAAGCGGATTCCCGCTGGAATCGTTTCCGCGTATCACGCACGCCCCCCCCATGCTTTCCCTCGGCAACGCCTTTTCGGCGGAGGATCTCGCCGACTTCCTCACACGCCTGCAGCGGTGGGTGCCCCGGCCGCGGGAGTTTGCCTGCGAGCCCAAATTCGACGGGGTCGCCGTTTCGCTCCATTACGAAGACGGCAGGTTCCGCCGGGGAGGAACCCGGGGCGACGGGGTTGTCGGTGAAGACATAACGGAGAACCTGAAGACAATACGCTCCATTCCCCTGCGTCTCCGGGGTGCGGACGTTCCAACCGCACTCCAGGTGCGGGGCGAGGTCGTGATCCTGCGGCATGACTTTGCCGAACTCAACGAACGGCGCCGGAAGCTGGGTGAACAACCTTTTGCGAATCCGCGTAACGCGGCGGCCGGGAGCCTTCGCCAGCTGGATCCCCGTGTAACAGCCGGCAGGCCGCTCCGCTTCTTCGCCTATGCCGGCCTGTGGGACGGTGAACCACGGCTCGAGCGGCAGTCTGACGTTCTCGACATGCTTGCCGACTGGGGGCTTCCCGTGTCGTCGTTCCGGGACAGGTTGCCGGAATCCGGCCTCCAGGACTACTACGACCGCCTCCTTGCGGAGCGGGAGCGGGCCCCCTTTGAAATGGACGGCGCGGTTTTCAAGCTTAACCTTCTCCGACAGCAGGACCAGGCCGGGGCGGTGGCACGCTCTCCCCGGTGGGCCGTGGCCTATAAGTTTCCTCCGGTGGAAGAGACCTCGACGGTGGAAGATATCGCCGTGCAGGTGGGACGCACCGGGGTGCTTACCCCCGTGGCACGCCTTCGACCGGTGACCGTGGGGGGCGTTACGGTATCCCACGCCACACTCCACAACGAGGACGAAGTGCTTCGGAAAGACGTCCGGATCGGCGATACCGTGGTGGTGCGGCGGGCGGGCGACGTGATACCGGAAGTGGTAAGCGTGGTACTTTCCAGGCGGCCGCCGGATACGTCGCCTTTTTCCATGCCGGCGCAGTGCCCGGTCTGCGGGGCTGAAGCCGTTCGGACGGAGGGCGGTTCGGCAACGGTCTGTACGGGCGGTATTACGTGTCCGGCGCAGTTAAAGGGCAGGCTGGCTCATTTCGCTTCCCGGGGTGCCCTCGATATTGACGGCCTCGGCGTGAAGCTGATCGATCAACTGGTCGCAAAGGGGCTTGTTCGATCCGTGGTCGATCTCTATCGTCTGGACCTGGCGACCCTGGCGGGCCTCGAACGAATGGGAGAAAAATCCGCCCGGAATCTTCTGGACGCCCTTGAACGCTCCAAAAGAACCACCCTGCCCCGTTTCCTGTACGGCCTCGGCATTCCCCTGGTAGGCGAAGTCACGGCGACCGCTCTTGCCGAGGCGTTCGGCGACCTCGAACCCCTGTGCGAAGCCGGGGAGGAGCGGTTGCGGGAAATCCCCGACGTGGGACCGGAGGTGGCGTCGTCGATCCGCGGCTTCATGGCCGACCAGCGGCACCGGCGATTGATCGAGGAACTTATTTCTCTTGGTTTCTCCTGGCCGAAGACTGAACGGCGGACGGTTTCCACGGCTTTAACCGGCAAATCCTTCGTCCTCACCGGGACCCTCTCTGCGATGGGCCGGGACGACGCCGCCGCCCGGATCCGGGACCTCGGGGGGAAGGTTATGGCTTCCGTCTCGAAGAAGACGGATTACGTCGTTGCCGGGGAAAACCCGGGATCGAAACTCGAAAAGGCCCGTCAGCTCGGTGTCAACATATTGACGGAAACCGCTTTTCTCAGACTCCTGGAAGACCCCGACGGCAACGGAGAGACGGGCCAGGGCAGTCTTTTTTAGCCGGAACGGGAAAAACCGGCGTTGAGACAGGTGGCGCGGTCCACGGGAGAATTCGTGTAGACCTTCGTATGGCCCGTGTCCGATAAACAGGTGAATCGCCGGTCCAGAAAAGGGCCGAGGCAGTCCGCGACACTGACCACAATAACCCGGTTCTCCACCGCCGCAAGCCTGGCCGCCAGGTCTCGGTACAGCCGCTCACCCCTCCCCTCGGGACGCGCCGGGCGATAGAGATAGACCAAATCAATACCGGCCACGTCGAACTCGCCGATATCCCCCTGGATCCAGGTAACCCGTTCGTCCGGAATCTCCAATAGTTCCTGAAGAACCCTGCCCCGTCGAATCATACGCCGACTCAGTTCGACCTGGATCGTCCTTTCATGGGGCACCAGGCTCTGGAGGAGAAGCCCCTGGAGTCCGTTTCCCGCACCCAGATCGACAACGGTCATACCGGGTGTCAGAAAGCGTGCGGCTTCCACAAGGGGGGCAAGACCCCCTGCGTAACACCAGTAGCCGTCCAACGCCTTGAGCCGGGCCAGATCCTGCTTATTGTATTCGGCATTCTCGGCGTGGAGTCTGGAGTACAGTGCGGTCAAATGCTCCTCTTGGGCCTCGACGTCCCCGTCCCGGTGGGCCTGCCGCAGGCGCCGGACCGATCCGGCAAGTGCGGGATACTCCCGAGAAAACCGTGGGTTACCGCATAGTCGTTCGAATATCCCGTAGAGATCGCCGATACGACCTTCTATCGTATTGGAACCGGAATTCATCCCAACGTGGCGTTTAACCCAATTTTCTCACGGTGTCTCGTTGCAAGGGGCCGGTGCACCCGCCTCTCATCCCCCTCGCCCATTGCCTATAGCCCATCCTTCACGCCGTATTGCGGATTTTTTTGAGGCCGCCGGCCCCGTATTTTATGCCGCTGCAAGGATAACTATCCCGTTCAAGGACCCGGTGACTCCAGGGCCTTTTCGTAACGATCTTTCGAAAAACCGTAAATAATCATACCGTTTATTACCACCACGGGCACGCCGCCGCCAGGATGGAGTTTCCGCTTCCGCATGGCCGCCGCCCGGTCTTTCTCTATGTCGTACTCCTTAAAGGGAATACTCCGTTCCTTGAAAAAATTTCGGGCCTTCTTACAATAACCGCACCACGCCGTGGTGTAGAGTTCGACGCTATAAGAGGTCTTTTTTCGTACCTGCGTGTCCTCCGACACAACCTCCTGTGTCGACACGGCGCTTTCTTTCGCGGGAACAAACTGGGGAAGAGTATCGGCGGAAACGTTCTTCAGGCCTGTTACCGCACCCCCTGGGACGGTATCGGCAAAATGGATCATGCCGTCTTTATCAACCCAACGGTAGATTTCCGCCTCGGTTACCCATGCCCACAGAAACATAAACGCACATAACGCGGCCAGCCGCACGTGTACCACCTTCATCTGTTCCATCTGCCTCTCTCCTTTCCCGTTCTTCCTGTCTTCCGCCACTCCACCAGCCCCTGCGTCTTCGGTAATTCTACCGCAAATCCCCCCTGCTTCCGAAAATCTGCGGAGAGATCTTTTGACAGGTGGCCCCGATTTCCTTAGAATCGATCCATTATGAAAACAGTTGTCGCCGTGGGGCAGTTCCGAAACGTACTCGATCAGGACGCGCACCTTTTGCGCCGGAACAATATCCGTGTTTTTGTATGTGACACGGCCGAGGAAGCGCTCGCGTATATCGACCGAAACGGCGCAGAACTGGTGATAACCGAATTGACTCTGCCGGGAATAAAGGGCGATGATCTGTGCAGGAGGATACGGGCCGCCGGGGTAGCCGATCCCCCCTCGGTTCTGATCGTTGCAACGGGCGGAAAGGAAGATATTGACCGGTGCATCGCGGCCGGCGCGGACGCCTATCTTCTCGGACCCGTGGGACCCGCGGAACTCTTCAAGAAGACGGCGGAATTATTGAACGTTGCGGAGCGGCAGAGTTATCGCGTCCTCGCCAGGATCTCCGTTCATGGACGAGTTGATGATGTACCGTTTTTCGGCACTATTATCGATCTCAGCGTTTCAGGCATGCTCATTGAAGTCCCGCGGGAACTGGCCGTGGGAGACCGGCTCACTTGTTCTTTCTTCCTGCTGTCGAAGAGCGTTTCCGTGGAAGGCGAAATAAAACGCCTCGCGCAACGGGGCGAGCACGCCCGCTACGGCGTTCAGTTTATCCACTACAGCGACGAAACACGGGAACTCATCGCCGGATACATAGATCAGGCGAGATCTTGACACACAGCCATCCCATAGCTCTTCGAAAAACGGCCGTCTGGGCGTTATTTATTGGGGATTTTCGTTAATTTTACATCGTGTTTTCAGGAAAAAGGCATAGTCCCCCGCTTTCGCGGGAATGACAAATGAAGAGGCGGTGACTCCGTGTTCATTAGCAAGATTGCCCTACTCGGCCGTTTCATCGTAGCGTTTATCCTTCTTTCGTTCGTCCACGCCGGCGCCGAATCCGGAAAATATGTGATTCAGCTGGGAACGTTTGCACCCGAAGACGCCGCGGTACGGTACGCCGAAACTCTCGAAAAAACCCCGGCATTTTCCGGACGCACCACCCTTCGCGTCGAACGGGGCGCGCACTATCACACGGTTCGCATGGGGTTATTCGAGAAACTGACACCGGCACGAACCGTTCTTGAAGCGGTTAGAAAGACCGTCCCTGACGCTTTCGTCCTCAACGAACAACCTGAAACCGCTGAACGTATCGTCTGGGTCTACGGAGGATACACCACCGCCGACCGGAATCTTGCCGTTGTCGGTCGCAACGACGATAAACCACTGAATTCCCTGTCCGGGGCTTGGAAGGCCCTGGCGAACACCTTGCCGCAAAACCCCTCCGCAAGGATCGTCCTTTTCAAGCAACCGGCGCACGACGGCACAGCCGGCGCCGCAACCCCGTCTCCCGGGGAAAAGACCGTTACCGTGGAAATTCGAGGCGATGGAGACAACGCCGGAGGATCTTCGGCGCCCGATATCCCTTCGCCGGGGATATCGATTGCCTCGGCCGCGGAACTTGTTTCCGAAGGGCGTTACGACGACGCCCTGAGCGTCGTCCGCGCGGCACTGCGACGCTGGCCCGACGATCCGGAACTCCACGCATGGTACGGAAGCACCCTCCTTGCCCTGGACCAGCCGGAAGATGCCCTCGTCTACTACCGGAAAGCCGCGGAACTGTCCCCGGATTCGCCGGAATATCCCACAGCGGCCGGGTACAGTCTCATGCACATGTACCGGAAGAATGTTGAGGAATCCCTCAAGTCTTTCGAAAATGCACTGGCCCTGGACCCGGAAAACTCCGCCGCTCTTGAAGGGCTTGCCGCCGTTTACGTAAGCGTCGGTGACGTGGAGCGGGCACAGGCTGTCGCGGAACAACTGGCGGACATCGACCCCGGCGCATACAAACGAGTGTCGGAACTTATCGAATACGGAATCGACTGGCGGCGGGATTGACGATTTTCAACTGCTAACGGCCGTGAACGGTGAAGGGTGAACCTTAACGTTGCAAAAGATTCTTGGAGAAGGGGCCGGCGGGATCAAAAAAATA
>CAYYSS010000108.1:0-8186 GCA_964474325.1 uncultured Nitrospirota bacterium | reverse complement strand
CACCTGCCGGGTGGGAATTTCACCCACTGAAAGACCGTGCCTTTGCACGGCGCACCGCCACTGCAGGGTTAAGCGTTATTTCGGACTTGATTCGGAAGCTCCCGAAGTAGAAGCGCCCCGGTCCCAATGTTTGTCCGGCGGTCCGGTTACGTATTCCGTTTCCGGCTGTTCAACGATACCGAGCCGGGTTGCCTGCACAGCCGCCTCGGCCCGCGTGCGAATGTTAAATTTTCTGTAAATGTTTTTTATGTGTTCGTTTGCCGTATGGCGGGAAATGCCGAGTTCCGTACCAAGCGCCTTACTCGTGTAACCCCGGGCAAGAAGTTTGAGGACCTCGGTTTCCCGTTTTGTCAGATCTTCGGCGTTCTTCCGCCGGGACTCGCGTCTGAAGTGTTCCAGGATACGGCGTGCGATGGACGGCGACAGCGGCGGATGACCTTTCAATATTCCCTGAAACTGCTTTTCCAGTTCGTCGCGATGGTCCTCTTTGAGGAGATACCCCTTCGCCCCCGCCCGGAGAGCCGGGAACAGATGCCCGTCGTCGCCGTGGATCGTCGCAACCACGATAAAGGTGTCGGGCTCGTTCCGGCCTATCTCCTCGATAAGTTCGAGGCCGGAGCCATCGGGAAGTCCGAGGTCGATGACCGCGAGCGAGAAACGCCGTCCGGCCACAATCTTCAGTGCCTGAGACAGTGTCGCCGCCTCCGCAACCTCAGGGTTCCCGAATACCGTCGTTACGAGATCTCTTAAGAGAGCCCTTGTGTCGCGATGGTCTTCCACGATAAGAACGCTATTCATACGAATCTCCTTTTCGGTCCGACTTCGACACTCCCGCTTTGTCCGGCAGATCTATAACCACGGCTACGGCAGAGCCGCCCCGGGATTCCCATCCGATTTCGGCACCTATTCCTTCCGGCCGGGTTTTCATGCTTGCTATCCCCGTGCCTTCCGTCCAGGATTCCGGGGCTTTCGTAATTCCATGATTGAGCAGTTCGATCCGTACGCCGTCATTCCGGCTCCGTACACCGACTTCAACTCTGCCTGAGCCGTAAAGAAGGCCGATTACAGCAAACCCGTTAATCAGCCAGAACGTAAACGGAATGTCCCGCAAGGGCCGCGATGGAGCGGGATGCACCGAAACACTCCTCCGTCCGGCCCGGTATACGAGGACCTTTTCTGACGCCGGGATTTCATTTATTTCCCGGAGGTGGCGAAAACAATCGTTATATCCTTTGTACGTCGGCGCATTGTCAGGCTCTTTCCGTAGCGACAGCGGTCCTAAAAAAACCCTATGCGATCCGCCGGAAATAGCGAGAAGGCGGTCCCCGACCTCAATCGTTCTTCGGGCGGTTCCATCCGCGACGTTTGTAACGACCAGGCCCTCCATACCGTCTGTAACGTCCAGGGAAAGTCCGGGCCACGGCTGGTTGATGAGAGTCCGGGTGGTAAACACAACGACGACGGCAAAAAAAGTTATCGCCGCAAAGAGGATGGTAAGGGGCGCCAAGGGCGGAAACCAGAGACTATCCTTTGTATTCCCCATAACGCCTTTGTTCCGCCGTTAGTCCGCTACAGCGAGAATCGCCGGCATACGTCCCGCAGGATTAAAGCGGGGTTCGAGCCCACGGTTTTGCCATTTTCTTCAATCCTCGCTCCCCAAGCGTCCTGCCATTTAGGATACAGGAAACGGGGTCGCGACGCTAGCCCGGGTTTCTCACGGTGTTTCGTTGCGAGGGGGCGGGAAGGGGCATGGATACAAGCGCGGCGCTCCGGGCAAACGGCTATGGGTTATAGGCAAGGAGAGGTCGTGGATAAAAAAAACAACGCCTCGCGCCCATCTCCGGGAACGCGACTACCCGTTGCGTTCCTTTATCTTCTTATACACCTCCGGATACAGGTCCTCGGCACACTCGGGACAGATGCCGTGGCTGAACTCGGCACCCGAATGCTGCCGGATATACTCCTCGATCTGACTCCAATAACCGGTGTCGTCACGGATTTTCTTACATGAAGAGCAGATTGGAAGAAGACCTGAAAGGACCCGGACTCTGGCAAGGGCGTCCTTGAGTTCCGTGATGAGCCGTTCCCGCTCCTCTTCCATCCGTTTTCGCTGGGAAACGTCGATACTGTATTCGATCACCTGGGGAATCGCCCCGTTTTCTCCGAAAATAGGGAAACAATGGACTTCCACGTTGTGTTCCGCGCCATCGGCGTCGAAATGTATATGTTCCACCATGGTGGCACGGCCGCTCTCCTTGATAAGGCCGATGGGGCAGGGATGCCCGGATTCCGTTTCGCAGACCGATGTTCGATGATGGGTGAGTTCGAAGCACGTAATTCCTTTTCTGAGACCCTGGGGGCAGGCCGTCCTGTTGGCAAGTTTAACCTCGAACGTGTCCGTATCGATAACCCGAAACGGATACGAAAGCGAGTCGATCACGGTAGAGAGAAAAAAATTCTGCCGCCTGATCCGTTCCTCGGCCTCTTTGAGTACGGTTATATCCTTAAGTACAAGCACCGCCCCCGTACAGACTCCGCCTTCGAAAAACGGGGCAACAGAGAGTTGTGTCTGCCGCACCGTCCCGTCTTTCCGGCGGGTCTCCGCCTCCCGGTGAAGCACCGGTTCGAAGGTCGTGACGGCACGTTTCAGCGGACAGCCGTCATCGCAATAAGATGACGGCTCGCAAAAGATTTCGTGGCAGTACTTGCCGTTTGCCTCGAAATATGTATATCCGGTGAGTGCTTCCGCCGCCGGGTTCGAATAAAGTATGACCATTTCGGGTCAAACGACAAACACGGCATCGCCCATGCAATCCAACACGGTCTTGTGTATGGAAGGGATTTTCATAGTCCCCTATCGGCCGCGCGGCCTAAAACTGGAGCTTGAGGCCGATAGGCCTGGCGTTGGATAGGAGGTAATGGGCGATCGGCAAGAGGCGAAGGGCCTCTCCCCCATCGCCCTTCCCTATCACGTTATAATTCCCACCGTGGGATTCTTGAGCCATCGTTATGTTCTCCTGTCGGCATCGGCCGTCTGTCTCGTCCTGGCCCAGCCGCCGATCGAGGTGGCTGCGCTCGCCTGGGTCGCCTTGGCGCCCCTGCTCGTGTCGCTGTGGACGGCCTGTGACCGGCGACGCGCCTTCATCGACGGTCTCGTTTTCGGTACCGTCTACGCATTCGGGGTCACCTATTGGGTTTTCCATTCGATGCGGGTCTACGGCGGTGTCCCGGTGGCTGCGGCAGGTGGAGCAACTATCCTTCTGGCGCTGTACCTGGGCGTTTTTACCGGCTTTTTTTCCATGGCGTTCCATTATCTGATACGGACATCCGCCGTACCCGCTCTCTTGACGGCCCCGTGCCTCTGGGTCGCCCTCGACCTCCTTCGGAATTACCTTTTTACGGGTTTCCCCTGGGGTTTCCTGGGGTACTCCCAATACCAACTCCTGCCGGTGATCCAGATCGCCGACCTGACCGGAGTCTACGGCGTTACTTTTCTTATCGTCGCCGTAAACGGTGCGGTTGCCGACGTCGTACTGCTTGGAAAACGCCGATATTTACTCCCCCTGTTTCCCGTCGCTCCTACACTCGCCGGAATCGTCGGCCTGGCTCTGACCATCGTCGCCGTTATCGGATATGGGGCATTACGCGTTGAAACCGGCGAACAACAGGAAGCAGCCGCCCTGATAAGGGTCGGGGTCGTGCAGGGGAATATCGAGCAGGGCCTTAAATGGAACCGTGATTCCCAGGACATGATTTTGAAAAAATACGAGGTACTGAGCAGGGGACTGACCCGGCTCTCTCCGGACCTCGTGGTCTGGCCGGAGACGTCGGTCCCGTTCGTCTACGGGGCGAACGATCCTCGACAGAAGCGCCTGGAGGAGTACCTTACGGAAAGCAGCCTGCCCCTCCTGTTCGGCTCCGCGAGACTTATCGACGGATCTCTTCGGGCTGGTTCATCCAACGTAATTCTCGCAAATTCGGCGATTCTGCTGAACGCTGACGCACGCCTGGGCGGTTCCTACGACAAAATACGCCTGGTGCCCTTCGGTGAATACGTCCCGCTGAACCTCCCCCTTGGACGCCTGGTGAGCGCGGTCGGAGATTTCGAAAAGGGCGATGAGTATACTGTTTTGAAAACGGAAAAGGCTCCTTTCGGCGTGCCGATCTGCTACGAGATTATCTTTCCGAATCTCGTCCGGCGTTTCGTCGCACGAGGCGCACGGCTGATCGTTACGATCACAAACGATGCCTGGTTCGGCCGCACGTCGGCCCCTGCACAGCATTTCGTCTCTGCGGTGTTCAGGGCCGTCGAGAACCGGGTGCCGGTCGTTCGGGCCGCAAACACGGGGATCTCGGGTTTTATTGGGAAAGACGGCCGTATTCTCTGGAAAAGCGAACTCTTTACGGAGGCTACGGCCGTACGACAGCTTTCCCTGGGAACGGAACGGACCTTCTACACGCGCTACGGAGATATCTTCGCCTATCTCTGCTCCGTGATTTCGATTCTCCTGCTCCTGCTCCGTAAAGAACGGCCCGCGTAATAACCTTAACGTTGCAAAAGTTCCCCGGGAAAGGGGTCCGTGGAATCAAGAACATACGCACGGCTACTATTGGGAGTTCTATGTTCGATGTTCTATGTTCGACGTTCAAACCCAAAACCTTGAACCCGGAACCCCGAACCTTGTTTTATGCCGCGAAGCGGATTTTCTTGAGGCCGCCGGGGCCGAATTTTATGTCACTGTAAGGATAACCCCTTTCCCCGAAACGAGACCGGACACCCAGGCCCCGTATTTTCAGCAACTGATGAGGTTTATATATAATAACCACAGCTCATTTACGTGGAGGACAACCTATCATGGGAGAAGAATTAACGGCGCTCCGGCGGAAATACCTCGAACTCCGGGGGTATCTTTGACGCCGATCGCCTTTTTGAACGCCGGCAGGAGCTGGAAAAACAAACAGCCGATCCCGCGCTGTGGGATAAACCCGACCGGGCCCGGGAACTCCTTAAGCTCAAGTCCGAAATCGAGGCTACCCTCGAACCGATCTCCCGCGTAGCGTCAACCCTGGAGGACTTGGAAGTCCTCGAACAACTGCGCGCGGAAGAAGGCGGCGACGAGTTGGAGGATGAGATCCGGGCCGGTCTTGAAGATGCGGAGAAGGCCATCGCGGCCCTTGAACTCCAGAGCATGCTCAGCGACCCCCGGGACGGCAGCAACGCCGTGGTCTCCATCAACCCCGGCGCCGGAGGGACCGAATCCCAGGACTGGGCCCAGATGCTTCTCAGGATGTATCTCCGCTGGGCGGAGCGTTCCGGATACCAGGCGGAAATAATCGACATCCAGCCCGGCGACGAGGCCGGCATAAAAAGCGCCACGTTCGGGGTAACGGGTCCCAACGCCTACGGGTATCTCAAGGCGGAGGCGGGGGTACACCGGCTTGTGCGGATCTCTCCGTACGACGCCGCAAAGCGCCGGCACACGTCGTTTACGGCCGTCCAGGTATTTCCGGAGGTTTCGGACGACGTGGACATAGAGATAAACGAAGACGACCTCCGTACGGACTATTACAGGGCTTCCGGCGCCGGGGGACAGCACGTCAATAAGACGTCGTCGGCCGTGAGAATCACCCACCTGCCCACCGGGATAATCGTGGCGTGCCAGGCGGAACGCTCCCAGCATAAGAACCGCGCCATGGCCATGAAGATCCTTCGATCCCGCCTGTATGATCTCAAGCTCAAAGAGCAGGAAGAGGAGATGGCGGGGATCGTAGGGGAGAAAAAGGAGATCGCCTGGGGCAGTCAGATACGTTCTTATGTGTTTCAGCCCTACCGCATGGTCAAGGATCACCGGACCGGTCTGGAGATAGGCAACGTGGAAGCGGTTATGGACGGGGATCTCGACGAACTGATCCGGGCCTACCTGGTGAGCCAGGCCGGCCGGCGCGTCGCGGAGGACCCGGCAACCCAACGTGGCGTTGGAGCCACAACCAAAAAGTGAACGCGGAAACACGGCTGAAACTTCCCGAGTTCTTCTCGACTCGGGAAGTTGTGGATAAAGAAAATATCCCATCGTGACGCCCTCCCCGCCCGATCCGTACCGTACTCCCTGGTGAACCGTCCGCGGGACAGGACCCCGAAGACGCGCCTCGTCGATGTCCTTCTCCCCCGGGATACCGACGCGTTTACCTACCGGTTGGGGGATCCCGGCGATCCGCTTCCCCCACGGGGAACCCGGGTTAAGGTCCCTTTTCGCTCGTCCGAGATCTGGGGAGTGGCCGTCGGCTACCCGAAATCCTCCCGGATACCCTCGGACCGGATTCGCCCCCTTGCCGAGGTCGACACAGCCGGCCCCATTCTCACGGAACATCTGCTGGAACTCCAGTTCTGGACGGCACGATACTATTTGAAGAAACCCGGGCTTGTCCTGAAGACAATGCTCCCGCCGGGTCTTCTCGACGGCAAGTCGAGCGGACGCCCCCGTACCGCGCCGCCCGGCGAACCCTCCGGACAGCCCCCGCCCGCCCTGACAAAAGCCCAGACCAGTGCCCTGGCAAAGATTACGGCCGGGACAAAACCACTTCTGCTTTTCGGCGTTACGGGAAGCGGAAAAACCGAAGTCTACCTGAATGCAATCGACCGGATGGACGATAACGGGGGCGCCCTCGTCCTCGTACCCGAGATATCCCTGACCTCGAAGGCCTACGAGCGTTTCCGGGGACGTTTCGGCGAACAGGTCGTACTTCTCCATAGCGGCCTTTCTCCGGGCGAGCGTCTCCGGGCCTGGCGCAGGCTTCGTAACGGCGAAGCCCGGATCGCCCTCGGGACCCGGTCCGCCGTGTTCGCACCCGTGGAAAATCTTTCCCTTGTCATCGTAGACGAAGAACATGCCCAGACCTATAAGCAGGAAGAAGGGCTTCGGTATAACGCACGGGACCTCGCGGTAGTTCGGGGCGCCGTGGAAAAGGCGCAGGTCGTACTCGGGTCGGCGACCCCGAGTCTCGAGACCTACCACCATGCCCGTACCGGAAAATACGAATTGGCGCGGCTCCCCCGGCGGGTCCGGGGCCGGAGCCTTCCCCGGGTACATATTATCGATCGGCGAAACGATCCGGCCCCGCCGGACACGGTATCGAATGAACTCACCGCGGCGATCCGTTGCGAGCTTCAGCAGAACCGCCAGGTGATGGTCCTCGTTAATCGCCGGGGTTACGCACCGTCACTGATCTGCGGCGACTGCGGCCATCGCTGGGTCTGTCCCCAGTGTTCCATTTCGTTGACGCTTCATAAACGGCGGAATGTCCTGCGGTGTCACTACTGCGATTCCTCCTTCGCCATTCCGAACGTCTGCCCCCATTGCCGGGGTTCCCGGGTGGTGCCCCTGGGCGTCGGAACGGAGAAGTGCGAAGAGATGCTCGCCCGGGAATTCGCAACCGGACGTATAGGACGGATGGACGCGGACACCACACGCAGGAAACACGCCCACCATCGTATTATCCGCGATATGGAAGAAGGCGCCCTGGAACTCCTGGTGGGAACCCAGATGGTGGCCAAAGGGCACGATCTTCCCGGGGTAACCGTGGGCGGTATACTGAATGCGGACGACGCACTGAACCTGCCGGACTTCCGCGCCGCGGAACACGCGGTTCAGCTATTGAGTCAATTCGCCGGTCGGACCGGCAGGGGCGAGCATCCCGGTTCGGTCTATATCGAGACCCGTGAGCCCGATCACCCGGTCTATCGTTTCGTGGCGAATCACGATTACGAGGGCTTCGCGCAGGGGGAAATCGCCCTCCGGGCGGAACTCGGGTTTCCCCCCTTCGGCCGGCTGATCCGGGTTGTTTTTTCGTCCCGCCGGCGGGGTGAACTGGATACTCTATTGGGAAAACTTCCGGCGGGGCTCGGGTCGATTCGGAAAAAGCCCGTCGCCGTCCTCGGCCCTGCACCGTGTCCCCGGGAACGGGTTCGCGGTAGAATCCGGTACCACGTGCTTATCCGGGGCTCCGTCGTTTCGGAACTCAGGGAAGCGGTCGCCGTCCTTCTCCGGAAAATCGACTCTTCGCCGGCGGTGCGCATCGACGTGGACGTTGATCCCATTCAGATGCTGTGACATGGTACACTTCGGAAGAACAGACCCTATTGTTGCAAAAGATTTGTCGCGAGAGGGGCCGGTGGGATCAAGAAAATA
>CAYYSS010000107.1:0-8192 GCA_964474325.1 uncultured Nitrospirota bacterium | reverse complement strand
CCTGGATGTGCGGGTTCTCGGCAGTCGAATCCTGGACGAGTTGCAGGGGGGATCCGAGGGCTATATACGGGGGATAACCCTGCCTGCCTTTCTCCAGCTTGTCGAACTGGAGAAGAAGACCTGTACGGTTGCGGTCGAGTCGGGGGAGGCCCGGGGGCGGTTCTATTTCCTCAAAGGCGAACTGGTCGGCGCGCAGGCCGGAGACCGCACCGGCCTTGCCGCGGCATATGAACTCGCGTGTCTCCAGGAGGCGAAGATCGAGATCGATCCCGTGTGCCGCGAGCGGCGGCGCCGGATCGATGTACCCCTGAGCCATGTGCTCATGGAGGCGTTTCGTTTAAACGACGAACGGGGGCGGGCCGGCGCCCGTCCCGGCGTTGCGGAGGACCCGGGGCATAGGAACCCGGGAATCAGAACCACGATGGAGGTTGCCATGGGACTCGAACAGCAATTGGAAGGACTTAGAGAAATCAAGGGGTTTAAGGCGGCCGGTATCATGAACTTTACCGGTGAACTTCTGGCCGCGGAATCGAACGACAAGGGGATCGATCTGGCCGTGGTAGGCGCAACATTCAACGACATTTTCCGGTCGGCCCACGAGGCCTCTCAGAAGATCGGTCTGGAGGCGTGCAAAGAGACGGTTATCAATACGCCGAAAGGTGTGATCGTCATGCGGTGTTCGGGTGTAGACGCCCCGGCGCATGTCCACCTGTTGGGCATTATGGAGGCCGACGGCAACCAGGCGCTCATGAAGATGCAGCTCGAAAAAATGGTCGACGGCGTTATGACCGAACTGGTTTGACGAGAGGGGTCGCTGAGGTCCGCCAGAACCGGTTTCGGCTCCGGTCGGCAAAACCGTGAACATCACCGGTGTGATCCGCTGGAATCTGGGTTCGTCGGCGGCCGAACTCAGGTTCTCCGAAAGCGATCAGGCGTTTTCCATCGACACCGTTTTCGTCCCGGCCGCCCACAGGGGCCGGGGAGTCGGCCGCGGGCTGGTCCGGCATGTCCTGGTGCTGGCCGACTGCCTGAAAAAAGACGTCTACGTGTCGGCCCGCCCCATCGGGCGGATCACACCACAAAACCTGGAGAAACTCGTTCTTTTTTACCAGGGGTTCGGTTTCCAGGCATACGACCGGGGGCAGACGGTGGTCTATATGAGACGCCGGAGCTTGACATGATCGCCGGGGGTTCCTCACCATAGGCGATGGGGAGCCGAGGCTTGTGAAAAAGATCGAGATACGCAACCTGGTGCGGGAAGACTATGGCAGGGTGGCCCGTGGTGAGGAGGGCTGCCTGCCTGCCGGTTGTTGCGGAACCGAGGCGGATACAGCGAGTCTCCTCGAGACGGGTCGAAGGCTCGGTTACAGCGAGGAGGCACTCGCTCTCGGGCTCGGTGAGGCGAACCTCGGCCTCGGGTGCGGCAATCCCCAGGCGATCGCCGACCTTCGGCCGGGGGAAACGGTACTCGATCTGGGCTCCGGAGCCGGGTTCGATGCATTCCTTGCCGGGATGGTCGTCGGGCGGGAAGGGCGGGTTATCGGTGTGGACATGACACCGGATATGCTCGACCGGGCCCGTGAAAACGGTCGGAAACTCGGGGCCGAAAACGTCGAGTTTCGTCTCGGCGAGATAGAACATCTCCCGGTACCGGACGGCGTTGTGGATGTCATCGTCTCCAATTGCGTCATTAACCTTTCGGTGGACAAGGAGCAGGTTTTCCGGGATGCGTTTCGCGTATTGAAACCGGGCGGCCGCCTGGCCATCTCCGATATTCTCAACAGGGGCGAACTCCCCCCGGAAATCAGGGATAATCCCTCGGCCTACTCCGGGTGAATTACCGGCGCGGTCTCGGTCGAGACCATGAAGCGGTACCTGAAAGAGGCCGGATTCGTTGACGTCGCGTTTATCGATAAGGAAAACAGCGACGATATCATACGAAACTGGAATTTCGGAGAAGGGGTCGAAAAGGCCGTTTTCTCGGTCTATATAAAGGCCGTGAAACCCTCCGACGTATAAGTCGCCGTAATCCCGACCCACCCCGTCAGCAGGTTCCCGTCAAAACCCGGTCAACCCGGGTGTTCAGATCACTTTACAGTGGCACAAAATTCGGGGCCGGCGGCCTCAAAAAAATCCGCAACACGGAATGAAGGATGGGCGATAGGCGAGAGGCGATGGGCGATAGGCGAGAGGCGATGGGCGAGGGGGAGATGAAGGTAGAAGTTAGAAGTATAGAAAAACGTCTTCCTTTTTCCGTCTCACGTCTTACTTCCAAAGGCCGCCGACCGCCGACTGCCGACCGCCGACTGCCGACCGCCGACTGCCGACCGTCCTCTATCGGCCTCGTGCAAGGGGCCCGTGCGCGGTGAGGCGCACAGCGACGGAAGGATCCGATAGTTGTTTGCGGGACAGGACCCCGGGGCAACCTGTGTTATGGTGACAGTGGAGAAACACGACGACACCTGAGGGGAGGCGATCATGAAACGTTCGTATGTTGTTGCCGCGATCGCGGGAGCTTTTGCGATTTCCGCGTTACTCATTTTTCCTCATAAAGCCGATTCGATCGAGACAGCCGACAGTATCAAGCCGGTATCGTTGAACCTGGTTTCCGCCTGGTATTCCGACGAACCCTGGGTCTATACGATTCCGTACCGTTACCCAAAGGCATCCGGAAGTTACGATTACGGCAATCCTACGGCTTCGGAGCAGGGCCAGCTCGAGGAGATTAACCGGGCCCGGGCGAACCCTGCAGGCGAGGCGGCCATGTTCGGCTTCGATCTTTTCGAGGGCACCCAGGCAGGCGCCATCTCCGGGAACCCGGCCCAACCCCTGGCCATGAACAGTCATCTTACGACGGCGGCGCGGGGACACTCGGCAAAGATGAATCAACTGCAGTTTTTCGACCACGTGGATCCCGACGGCCTCGATCCCGCCGACCGGGTGACCGCTACGGGATACCAGTGGCGGACGGTCGGGGAAAACATCGCACTCCGGGCATCAACCGCCCCGCTTGACGAATACGATACCGTAATTCTTCAGCACGCGGACCTCTTTATCGACGAAGGGTACCCGGATCGCGGCCATCGGGTAAATATCCTGAACAACAGCTTCAAGGAAATCGGCGTGGGTGTCCAGGCCGGCAGCTGGGAAACCTTCGGGTTTGCCTATTTTCTTACGACCAACTTCGCGACGTCCCGGGTCGACGACCGATCGTTTGTCCTTGGTGTCGTTTACGACGACAGGGATGGCGACGGTGCCTACGACGAAGGCGAGGGCCGGGACGGCGTGGGGATACATCTGCTCGAAAACGGTGCCACGACGGCCACGGCTGCCGCCGGCGGATATGGTATTCCGGTCTCCCCGGGTACTTATACGGTTGAGGCCAGGCTTTCAGGCGGCAGTTCAGTCCAGAAGACGGCCGTGGTCGCCGGAGAAAACGTGAAGGTTGACTTTACGCTTGACGAGTTTGATCTCCCCATCACGAACCCGCCGGCCGATCCCGTGGCAACGGTTTTCGTAAACGGCTCGGCGGCCGTGGCTACCGTAACCCCCGCGGACACGGTAACGGTCTTTATCGGGCTCGATCCCGGAGGCCACACCCAGACCGCGTCCGACTGGTGGATCGTCCACATCGGGGGTCAGACCCTGGAATACTTCGACCTGGGATCGTTTGATTTTGTCGAAGGGCTTATGCCCACGTTCCAGGGAGGGCTCTTCGCGTTCTCCCCCCTTGCTATCTGGGCCGATACCCTTGATGCAGGGGACCACCTCTTTTGTTTCGGTGTAGACCTCATGGCAAACGGTGTGCCGGATATGGGAATCCTCCACTTCGGCTGTGCGGCGGTAACGGTAAAGTAGGCGGGCCTGCGAAGACAGAGGCAGGACGCCATACCGCGATGGAAAAGATGATGAGGTCCCAAGGATTCGCCCGGTTCCCGGTGCCTGATTGCAAAAGGGTTCTGTGGTCGGAGAAGATAAGGATATGGCCCGTGCAAGGCATCTGGAAATATACCGACACCTGAAAAAGACCAACTGCGGCTACTGCCAGGAGCGGACCTGTATGGCTTTCGCGCTGGCAGTCGCCCGGGGCGATCGCCCTATCGGAGAGTGTCCGTACGTGGATCCGTCGACGGCCGGGGCCATAATGCCCGACGAAAAGCGAAAAGATCCTCGGGACGAACTAACCGAACGGCTCCAACCCCTGCGGCAGGCCCTGTCCGAGATCGATTTCGACGACCGTGCTCCGAAAATTGGGGGACGTATCGAACGGGGCGCTCTGGTTATCCCGTGTCTCGGCAAGGAGTTCCGGGTGTCGGGCAACGGCACAATCGAGTCCGATATACACGTAAACCCCTGGATCTCCGTTCCGCTCCTCAAATACATACTGACGGGCGGCGGCGGCGACGGACGCCCGGGTTCCACCGGCCCGTGGATCGCCTTTGCCGATTTGAGCACGGGGATAATACGGGGCCAGTATTTCGTCCACCGGTGTGAGGAACCATTGCGGGAGATCGTCGACGGCCAGGGGCCGCTCTTTTCGGATCTCATGAAGATGTTTTCGGCTCAAAGGCCCGCCGGTATCGAGGTGACGAAGGCGGACGAGGCGTGGCTTCTCAGACCGCTTCCCCGGGTACCCCTCCTCTTACGTTATTGGCGTCCGGAGGACGAATTCCCGTCGAAGCTGAAAATACTCCTCGGTTCCGATGTGGAGCGGTACCTTGATCCCGAGTCGGCGTACATCCTGATTCGCGGAATGGTGGAGATGCTCGAACGGCTCACCCTTACCCACCGGGTTCCACCCCCTCGCTACGAAACACCATGAGAAATCCGGGCTAACCCGGCGCGCTGTGGAGGGTCACGCGGTTTCGTCCCTGGGCCTTGGATGCGTAGAGGGCGTTGTCGGCGGGGATAATAATGTCGTCCGACCGGTGCATATGGGGCGAGAACCCCGCAACCCCCAGGCTCAGGGATACCGTAATGTTCCGTTCCTGTCCCACGTCGACACGGATTGCTTCCACCTCCTTGCGGATTCGTTCAGCGAAACGCCGGGCGCCCGAGGCCGTGGTTTCGGGAAGGATAATCATGAACTCATCGCCGCCGTACCGGCCGGCAACATCGGATTTCCGGAGGAGTTTGTTGATCGTCTGCGCGACCCCGACAAGGACTTTGTCGCCGGCGGAGTGGCCGTAGGTGTCGTTAATGGTCTTGAAACGGTCCACGTCGCAGATGATCAGCGCTAAGTCCGCCCGGTAGCGGTGGGCCCGTTCCACCTCACGGTCAAGCACGTCAATCAGGCCCCGACGGTTCATGAGGTTCGTGAGCTGGTCCGTGCGGGAAAGCCGGGCCAGGCTTTCGAGAATCTGCTCCCGTTCCGCCGCGAGCCTTTTCCGGTCGGTTATGTCCCGGCTGTACTCGATCACGTGGGATACGTTGCCGTGCTCGTCGAGCATGGGGTAGGTATAGAGTTCGAGCCAGGTGTCCGGGCCGTCTTTGTTGACAACCTTCTTTTCCTTGGCGCAGGGATCTTTTGACAGAAGGGTCCTTTTGACGAGGCAGTCCTTGCAGGGGCTGTCGCGACCTTCCAGGGTGTAACAGACACGGCCGGGAAGGTCGTCGAGCGGCCGGTTATTGAGGAGGGCGTACTGCTCGTTTGCCTTGACGATGCGAAAGGATCTGTCGAAGATGCAGAAGGGGTCGTTGATGCTGTCGAAAATCGAAGAAAGAAAACGTTCCGAGGCTTTGAGATCGTTTTCGGCGCGATACCGTTCGGCTATCTCCTGCTCCAGGTCGTCCGTGCGGGCGATCAGTTCTTTCAGGTAGCGGCGCGTTTCCTCTTCCTTGTTCGTGATTGCATGGACCGACGCATTGCTGAGTTTTGCCACCAGGTAAACGAAACAGGCGCCGCCGAAGAACACGAGTCCGGTGAGGACCTCCAGGGGAATCGGGATGTCGGCCGACAGCGCATAGACGAATACGAGATAGCCGAGGATGAAAAAGGCCATCAGGGCGATAAGGACGGACCAACGCCCCCGGAGATCCGGAGTGACCTCAACACGGGTCTTCAGCCCCCAGAATACCGAGCCGGTGATGACCGCGGCGCCGACAACGACAAGAATTTTCGTTATTGTATGCAGGTCAGGCATGGGCACCGTTTTTCACGGTTATTCTCAGGCGAGCGAAGAGAGTCGGGCCGAAAAGGAGCGGGATAACCCGGAAAAGAGCGTTTAACGGCACAAAGAGCACCGGTGCCGAAAGACTCAGGAGACGCAGGGCCCGCCTGGCTTCAAGTTTGCCGATGAGGACGTAAACCGCGGCGGCAACGGGCGCCGTCAAGGGTAAAGATTCTTCACCCGTGACTTCTTCGCAGTTTGCAAAGAAGTTTACCCGGTTTGAAGAGAGCCGGTTTGGTTGCGGCTCCAAGGCCGCCTTGGGGAGTGATGCCTTGAAATACGTCTGTGTTGTCAAAAGTCTATTTAGTCGGAGCGGTACCGATTGTCTTTTTTCCGCAACTCTGTTTTCTGTATATCATAATGAGTCTTTGTATATCATTATGAGCGCCGGAAGTCAATAAAAACGTTGTAATTCAAAGCGATATCACGAACCATCTTCCCGAGCCGGACCGCAAACGTATCTGCTGATTAAAATTTCCACAGCCGCCTTCTGCTCGTCGGTCGGATGGTCGAACGTAAGCCCGCAGCAACGGCGGGCAATGCCGTCGGCGAGGAGGCCTTCGGGCCGGACCTTGAAGTCGTACAGAACCCGGCAGGGAATACGCGCGACGTAGAGAGGGGCCTGCCCCACGATGATGTCCAGGGACGGGCCGGCCGCCCCGGGGTCGCTGTCTTCGAACTCGGAAAACGGGGCGTATTCGAAAGCAAGTCCTCCGCGACTCACACTGACGATCTGCCCGATCGTGCAGGTCTCGTTGTGAAGAACCGCGAACGTCATGTCTTCCGGCTCGAATCGGGGAAAACGCCGCTTTATTGCCCAGGCCATCGTCTACCTCCCGCATTTCCCGGCGATGTATCCATCGTCCCGCGTAAAATTCCAGCAAAAATCGTGCTGAACGGGTACGGGATGGGCGCAATAGCCGGGTCCGGAGACCCGGCAGGGAGGACCCGTACGCCTCGTTCCCCTCAAATCGCTTTAATTACAAGTTGTTAGCAAGGCGGAACGAGCTTGTTCGGGACCACGGGGAATGGGTAGAAATCTCACATATTCGCCGGTGCCCGGGTTTTCCCACCGTTTGTTATGGTCGCTCGGTACCGAACTTGGGAATGACGCACCCCAACGTGGTGTTGGAGCCACAACCAAAAAACGGTCATGAAAACACGGGCTAAAGTATAAGCATCCTGGTCGTCATCACGGCGATTGCCCAGAGTATGTCCACTTGGGCTTGAAACGCTGCCGAAGAGTCGAAAAGCAGGCTTGCCCGGGCCGGGAATTCTTCGTCCTCGCCCCAGAGGATTACGGTAAGGGACAACCGCGGAAACGGGAAGAGTTCCACCGCGGTATCCCCGTAAGGAGCGGACGAGCCGCCGAGGCGCAGACCTTTCTCCAGGAATGTTTCCGTTGTGGTACCGAATCGATCGGCGAGTTCCCGGAGGGGAAGCACGTGGGTTCCCCGGGCGAAGATTTCGCCTCCCGGCAGATCCTCGGGGCGGACCAGTTTACCCGAAAAAGGGATGTCCTTCGCATAGGCCATGTACCAGGGGACGGCGAGACGGAAGAGTGATCCGTTTTCCCCGGTAAGCAGGGGCGTTGCCGGATTCCGCGGGCAGGTTATCTCCCGGGATCGGGTATCGACGCGCAGATCACTCCCGAAGGAGGGTATAAAGAATTCCTTCAAAGCGGGTTCGTAGCGTATCCCGCACCGAAGGGCCACTGCGGCGGGATCCGAGCCCGCGAGTTTTTCCCACGCCCTTTCGACACCAGGTATGCGAATCGGTATCTCTCCCACGCATCTGTTATACAACGGCCCGGGAGAATTTCTCCCGCGGTTTCTTTGTTGACCCGAACTGACCCCGGTGATAGAGTGGGGCTACGGACGTTGGCATGTTCGGCGACGATCGGAAAACGGCGGGTTGAGGCAGAGGGGGTGCTGGCATGAAAAACGCTGTCCTGGTGATGCTGATTCTCGGTATGGTTTTTCTTGCGCTCCCACGTGCCGAAGCCGGATTGACAGCGCTTCT
>CAYYSS010000106.1:0-8226 GCA_964474325.1 uncultured Nitrospirota bacterium | reverse complement strand
GACCCATTCGAAGTACGAGACCACCACGCCGCCCACGTTGGCCAGGATATCGGGAATAACGAAGATGCCCCGGTCCCGTAACATGTCGTCGGCCGCCGGGGTCGTAGGGCCGTTGGCACCCTCGGCGATGATGCGCGCCTGGATTTTCCCCGCGTTTTTTTCGGTTATCTGCCCCGATACCGCCGCAGGGATCAGGACGTCGCAGGGCAGTTCGAGAAGTTCTTCGTTCGTGACCTGCTGGCCTTCCTCGTAGCAGAGAAACGAGCCGTTTTTCCGGTAGCATTCGTACAGGGATTCGAGCGGCAGGCCGTGTTCGTTGTAGATACCGCCGCTGGATGTGGACACGGCCACGATTTTACACCCCATGCGGTTGATTGTTTTTGCCGCCATTGCTCCGACGTTACCGAAACCCTGGATTGCGAAACGGGTAGTGCTGCCCATGTCCATATCGAGTTTCCGCGCGGCGGTTATGACGTTATAGATCACGCCTTTTCCCGTGGATTCATGGCGTCCGACGGACCCGCCGATGGATATGGGTTTGCCCGTGACGACACCGGGTGTCGATTGGCCGACCTGCTGGCTGTAGGTATCCATCATCCAGGCCATGATCTGTTCGGCCGTCCCCATGTCCGGCGCGGGTATGTCCCTGGCCGGCCCGATGCTGTTAATGAGTTCCGCCGTATAGCGCCGGGTGATCCGTTCCAGTTCGGCCCTGGAAAACTGCCTCGGATCAATCTCGATGCCGCCCTTGGCGCCCCCGAGAGGAAGTCCGGCGAGGGCACACTTCCACGACATGAGCATGGAAAGCCCCGTGGTTTCGCTCAGCGTTACGCCCGGGTGAAAGCGTGTGCCGCCTTTATACGGGCCCAGGGCGTTGTTGTGGTAGACACGGTAGCCGGTGAACACGCGTACGTCGCCGCTGTCCATACGCGCGGCAACGCTTACCACCATGGCCCGCTCGGGCACGCTGAGACGCCGGATAATGTTCGGGTCCGTGTCCATGTGTTCCGCGGTCTCCATGAGTTGTTTCACCGACGTGTCGTATAAATCGCCGCTCCAGATCATTGTTTCGCTCCCCTTTCGTTGCTCGGTGTTGTGGTGGACGTCGTATCCGGCCGGTCCGTACCGTCTGTTCTGCCGAACCTGCCGAATATCTTCGCCGCTGTTTGGAAGGCATCAAAAAACATTTCCGTATCAAGGGCGACGGCCAGCCGCCTGCGCCAACTGGGATACTCGTCGATCGTTCCCGGCAGGTTCTGCTGGTGGATCATTCCGCACACGTCGTGAAGTCCGACGAGTGTCAACAGGCTTTCCGTGCGGCCGAGAAATCCCCATACGGCGTCTCTGAGTGTCTCGTCGAATGCCTCCACCTGATCGGGTTCCCGGGGGTAGTCCCCCGGAAGGAGGTTTTCACTGTGCAGGCGCGTGAGGAGCCACCAGCGATCGACTCCCCGTTCCCATCGGGCCTTGCCTTCCAGATCTTCCGGCCCTTCAGGGAAAAGCCCCAGCTTCTTTTTCAGTTCGATATCTTCACCCCGCCACCAGCCCGCCAGGGTGGGCAGGTCGTGGGTATTGGCCGTGGTGCACGCCAGGTGGGGGTAGGCCGAGGGCGGGGAGAACGAAGTATCCGGCAGGCGCTCGAAATACAGTATGCGCGACGAGAGTATTCCGTATCGTCTAAGTGTCGCGTGGATTTCGGCGGTTACGACCCCCAGGTCTTCGCCGATAACGATCGATTTGTTCCTGTGGCTCTCCAGGGCCACGATGCGGAGCAGGTCGTCGGTCGGATAACGGACGTATGCCCCGGCCGTCCCGGCCGCACCCCGGGGAATCCAGAAACTCCGGAAAAACCCCAGGATGTGGTCGATCCGTACGGCCCCGCCGTGTTCCATGACGGTACGGATCGTGGCCGTGAAAAACGCGTAACCGTCTTCCATCATCGCGCGGGGGACCATAGGGGGCACGCCCCATTTCTGGCCGCGGGCATTAAACGCATCCGGCGGCGCTCCCATCTCAAAGGCCGCGGAAAACAGGTGCTGGTGGGCCCAGGTATCGGCCCCGGCCGGGTCCGAGCCCACGGCCAGGTCGTGATAGAGTCCGATGGAGAGCCCCGCGCGACGGGCCATCCGCTGAACGTTTTCGAGCTGGTCGTCGATGCACCACTGAAGATATTCGTGAAACAGTACATCCCAGTTGTGGTCCCGTACAAACGTTCGAATCTGCTCCGAGTCGGGGTCCCGGTATTCTTCCGGCCAGGTGCGCCAGTCGGTGAACCGGGGGTCCTTCTTCCGTAAAACAGCGCGAAGGGCGATAAACGTTGCGGTCCGCCGCAGGGCGGAACCCTGTCGTTTGCAGTAGGCCTGGAACTCCCTGTCCCGCGCATCACCCGTTCCGTAGTGCGTGGTCATGAACGTCTCGAAGGCCATACGGGCGATGCGGAGTTTCGTCCGGGCAACCTTGTCGTACTCCACGAACTCGGTGGCGCTCAGCCGGGCGCGTCTCTTGTGGAATCCGGCCGAAGCCATGGTTGTTCTGATATCCGCGGACCGGCGGACTTCGTCCACGCTCTCCAGATCCAGGTACAGGGGATTACGGGCGAACCTGCTGACGGGATAATAGGGGGAAATCCCCGCGGGCGGCGCGTTCCATGTAAGGTGAAGCGGGTTCAGCCCGACGACGGCGGCACCGAGCGACCCCGCGATTTCAACCAGCTTCCGGAGATCCCCCAGGTCCCCCGCGCCCCAGTCGTCGGCACTTTTCAGCCCGTAGAGGTCCGCGGTAACACCCCAGCGCCGGGCATCGGGTTTCATGAACGCCGGCGGGAGCCAGCATTCGGACGGAGTGACGATGTAGGCGCACGACCAGCTCTCTGCCCGGTCCGCTCCCTCCATCCGGAGTTCAGCGCGATGGTACCCCTGGGGCGCCCGGGGAGGCGGCGGGATCTGCAGGGCGGCCATCTCCCGGCCGTCAATCGTCCGCCGCTCCAGGACGTCGACGTCACCGTTGTCGATAAGCAGGTCCGCGCGCGTTCCATCCTCCCGATCGAGCCGCCAGCGAAGAGAATAGCTATCGCCGGCTCCGGCGGAAATATGGACCCTCCAGGGATCTCCGGTCTCACTTTCGATAAGAACCCGGACCGGCGGGAGCCCGTTTTTCCACGGTTTTTCCTCCTCGCGACGGATCGCGCGGTCCAGGGCCGCAGGGGAGGACGTGTCGAACCCGAGGCAGGCAAGGAACGTCGCCTGGTCTTCCGGCGTCAGGTGTCGTGTCGTTCCCCCACCGTCGGTGTAGGCGAAGTCCAGGCCCAGAAGCTCGGCAAGTCGCCCTATGCGGTTTTCGCTGTTCAAGGATGGGGTCCGGACGCGGGGGGCCGTTCTCTGGTTATGCGATCACGGGCTTCACACGGCGGGACGGAAATTCTCATGCCCTCCATTATACCCGGCTTTGTTCCGCCGACTCGGCAGCGGCCGGCACGGTCTTCATAGGTTTTTCAAAATCCGGCGCAACAATAGTGCCCGCTCAACCATGAGGAGGCTGTGCCTATGATCCAGTTCAGTGAAGTGACGCGACGCTACGGCACGACCGTGGCCGTCGACGGCCTTACGTTCGAGGTTCGCCGGGGGGAGGTCCTGGGACTTCTGGGGCCGAACGGGGCAGGCAAGACCACGACGCTCAAGATGTTGACCGGATATATGTATCCCACGTCGGGCACCATCAGCGTCGATGGACTCGACGCCGTTGACGACTCTCTGGCTGTCCGGCGCAAGCTCGGATATCTCCCGGAGAACTCTCCGCTCTATCCGGAAATGGAAGTCCGGGATTACCTGGACTTCATTGCCCAGGTGCGCCGTATGCCCCCGGGAGAGCGCGGCACCAGGTTCCGGGAGGTGAGCGAGATATGCGGTCTTGGCCCGGTACTCACCAAACCCATCGGCGCCCTCTCGAAGGGGTACCGGCAGAGGGTGGGGCTGGCTCAGGCCATTATGCACGACCCGGCGGTCCTGGTGCTCGACGAGCCCACGTCGGGGCTGGATCCGAATCAGATTATCGAAATCCGTCACTTGATCCGGCAACTGGGCCGGGAAAAAACGGTTATCCTCTCGACGCATATTCTTTCGGAAGTCCAGGCGGCGTGCGACCGGGTTGTGATCGTTCACCGGGGCAGGAAGGCCGCGGACGGTTCGCCGGAAGAACTCACGGCCGGGTCGGGGAGCGACAGGATCGTTCTGGAACTTGAGGGTGCGCCGGAAAATCCGAATGATGCCTGGAGCGACAGCGGTCTGCCGATGCTGGAGCCCTTGGGGAACTCGGGCCGGTTTCAGATTGTGCTCGGAGGCCGGGGCGATATCCGGGCCGAGGTCTTCAGGGCCGTTGTGGAGCGGGGCTGGACCCTGCTTGAAATGCGGACCGAACGGTCAAGCCTGGAGGACGTCTTCAGAGAACTCACCCGGGAGACGGGCAAGGAGGTGGTCCATTGAGTACCTTGTACGCGATTTATCGCCGGGAACTCAAGAGTGCGTTCGGTTCCCCGGTGGCCTATATCATTCTTGTGGTTTTTCTTCTTATTACCGGCTGGTTTTTCAGTACGAACCTCTTTCTTCGGGGGCAGGCGGATCTGCGGACGTTTTTCAGCATGGCACCGTTTATCCTGCTGTTTTTCGCCCCGGCGATGACCATGCGCCTCATCTCCGAAGAGAAACGGGAGGGCACGCTTGAGGTGCTCGCGACACTCCCCGTTCGCGATGTCGAAATCGTGGCGGGGAAATTTCTCGCCGTCCTGACCGTCCTCTGTACGGCGTATGCACTGACCCTGGTCTACCCCCTTACGGTGGCGAGCCTGGGGGACCTGGACTGGGGGCCGGTAATCGGCGGTTACGTGGGACTCGTACTCCTCGGCGCCAGTTACCTTGCCATAGGGGTCTTTGCCTCCAGCGTCACCCATAACCAGGTGGTGGCCTTTATCGTGGGGTTTCTCATCCTCTTTGTGTTTTTCATGGCGGATAAAATACTCATGATCGTTCCCTCCTTTCTCGTCCCCTTCGTCCAGGGGATGTCCGCGGAGTACCATTTCGAAAATATCGCCCGGGGGGTTATCGACACCCGGGACGTGATCTACTATGCATCGGTCATTTTCCTTGCTCAACTCCTCACCGTCCGGGTGCTGGAGAGCAGGAAGTGGTCGTAGGGGGCGGGGTCATGCAGGGAAAAACATCGTTCGGACTTCAGTCGACCGCTTTTCTCGCCATTGTCGTTGCGGCTGTGGTACTGCTCAATCTGGCGGGTTCAAACCTGGCGGGCCGGATTGATCTGACCCAGGACAAGATATTCACCCTCTCGAAAGCCAGTAAAAAGATCGTTGCTTCCCTTGACGACGACGTGCGGGTTAAGGTCTACTTCTCCCCGAACCTGCCCGCGCCGTACAACAACAACTATCGGTACCTGGTGGATCAGCTTGAGGAATACAATGCCGCTTCCCGGGGGCGGGTCCGTTTCGAGGTCTTCGATCCTACCGACGACCCCGACGTGGAGGCCGAAGCGGCCCGGTACGGCGTTGAGCCGGTCCAGATCAATGTCATTGAAAACGATCAGGTGGAAATGCGGCGGGTCCTCATGGGGGTTGTGGTTCTGTACGAGGACAAGAGCCAGGTCATACCCGTACTCGATAATGTGGCGGACCTGGAGTATCGGCTCACGGGCGCGATACGGCGGCTCACCCGTGAGGAAAAGACGGTGGCGGGTTTTCTCAAGGGACACGGCGAGCCGAACCTGGCTACGAAGGCCCGTCTGCTTCGGCAGGTGCTTCAGGAAGACTACGAGGTCCGGGATATTGAGCTGTCCCAGGACGACCCCATCGCCAAGGATGTGAAGGTCCTTGTCCTGGCGGGGCCGACCACGGCCCTTGCGCCGTGGGAGAAGTTCCGCGTCGACCAATTTATCATGGGCGGCGGCAGGATGGTCTTCCTGATCGATCGTGCCGACGCCGACATCCAGAGCCAGTACGCCGGTCTGCGCGACCTGGAACTCGACGACTGGACGAAGGCGTACGGGTTTAAGGTCGGCAGTGATCTCATCGCGGACGCCCAGAGTTCGGTTATCCAGGTCGCCCAGCGACGCGGCTGGATGACGATCGCCAACGTGGTGAAATATCCTTATTTCCCCGAGATCACCCGGTTCGATACCGACGAGACCCTTGCCCGGGACCTGCGGAATCTGACCCTGTTTTTCGCAACCCCCGTGGAAGACGCGTCCGACGCCGCGGGCGTGACCTTTGTCCCCCTGGCGAAGACGTCTGAACATACGGCCCTCAGAAAACTGCCGGTAACGGTCAGTCCCTTTGAGCGCATCGGACGGAACGAGTTCAACCACGACGGAGTCGTGGCGGCGGCGGTCCTCAAGGGGGCGTTCCGGACTGCGTTTCCGGAAGGTGCGCCTCCCGAGATCAAAAGCGGCACCGAGGCCCTCGCGAAGAGCCCCGAGACGCGCATGGTCGTTGTGGGTGATGCGGATTTCATCAAGGACGACTACTCCCGGGATCCGAACCAACTCGCTTTCATGTTAAACACGATCGACTGGCTGTCCGACGACACGGGGCTTATCAGTATCAGGTCTCACGGCACGGTGAACCGGCCGCTCAAGGAGGTCTCGGAGGACATGCGGCGGTTGATCAAGGCCGGGAATCTCTTTGCCCCCGCCCTGATTGTTCTTATTGTCGGTCTCGTCTCGTGGCAGGCCCGCCGCCGCAACCGGGAGCGTGCGAGTGTCTGAGACCGTTATCAATGTGATTATTGACGGAGCCCTATGCCGTTGTTCCCGGCCGGGCCGGATTCCGCGACCCCGGCGGGCCGACACAACGTTTGCGACAATGACGGGCTACTACCACGGACGCGTGAAATCCGCCGTGTGACTCTTCTCTGCACGGTACGGAGAAGCCGCGAACAAGGTAACCATATCTTTGGGAAAAGAGGTTGAAACGATGAAGGGAGGCAAATCAACCATTTGGGCCGTCGTGGCCCTCCTGGTGTTCTGGGCCGTTTACTGGGGGACCCGGCCCGATCACGGGCCGGTGGCGCACGGGGTATTGGTCAGCGTGGAAGAGCCCGACGGGCTTGAGATCGAAAAGCGGGATGGGGAAGTGATCCATCTCAGTAAGACCGATGGGTCCTGGATGGTTGTTGTCGACGACGACGGACGGAAGGTCCCGGCGGACGAAACGCTGGTTACGGACGCCCTTTCCGCTGTTGCGGGCGTGGAGATAAAGGATACGGTATCCACGAACCCGGAAAAATACGGTGTCTATGGTGTAGCGGACGATCAGGCCGGGGCGGTGGTCACGATACGTAAGGGGTCGGACGACCTCGCCCGCATCATCGTGGGAAACGTGGACCGCACGGGAATGAACACCTATGTGCGTCTTGACGGTGAAGAGCGGGTCGTTGTTCTGCCCGGCCGCCTCCGGAGCCGTTTCGCCCGGGAGCCTGTTGAATGGCGCCTTAAGAACCTGGTCTCCCTGGTGCCGTCGGCTGTCCGTCGGGTCTCCGTCACGTACGGAGACGTTTCGTACGTACTTGCGCGTACGGACGAACCAGGCTGGGAGATTCGGACGAAGGACGGTGAAAACGGCGGTGAGAACATCGAGAAAATCCGTCCCTCCGCGCCTGAGGCGTATCTTTCCGCGCTGGCCGGTCTCCGGGCCGGATCGTTTACCGCCGAACCGGTCCCCGAGGGGGCCGAGGTCTTCCTGGAGATAAGCTGGGAAGGGAACGAGAGTGGTTCGATAACCCTTTTCGCCGATCCGAACGACTCTTCCCGCTTGCTTATAGCAGACGGCCCCGGCGGGGATACGGCCGTGGTGCAGGCGGCCAACATCGGGACGCTTAAGAAAAAACCCGAGGATTTCCCCGCCCGGGAAAACCCCGAGACCCCGAAAACCGGGGCGGAACAGAACAAGGTTCAAGGTTCGGGGTTAAAAGAATAAAGTCATTGCTGTCCAAAATACTTTTCGCCCCCAATTCTGACCATTGATTTCATGGCCTTTTTTCCGTATTTCGATCGGTTTTGGGGACGAGGTTTACGGATTTCGGCTTGAGGGTTCTGCGGTAGAGAAGGAATGTTCATCTTCTTTGCTCGCCCAAAGAAGACGAACCGGAAGTCGAAGCTTGCAAAGAGTCGACCCGACAAAGGGCGCCCCCGGGCAGGAGGTTCCCGCCTGCGGCGGGAATTCCCTGC
>CAYYSS010000105.1:0-8349 GCA_964474325.1 uncultured Nitrospirota bacterium | reverse complement strand
GGGGGGGGGGGGGGGGACGGGAGTGCGGACAAGCGTGGGGCCGGACGGATACAGTGGGTGGGATTATCGGTTTTGCTGTCTGGCGTGGTGTAGTAAATCGCCAGCCCCGCCGTAACCATACCGCCGGGGGAGTTAATGTATACGTGGATGTCTTTGTCCGGATTTTCCGTCTGAAGAAACAGGAGCTGGGCTATCACCGTATTGGCCACCATGTCGTCGATCGTCGAGCCGATGAAGATAATCCGGTCTTTCAGAAGACGGGAATAAATATCGTAGGCCCGTTCGCCCCGGCCCGTCTGCTCGATTACCATAGGGATGAGATTCATTGGGCCGCCTCCGTATTCTTCTCGTCGTTTCGCTCGACCAGTTTCGCCCGATCCACCAGCAGTCCGAGGACCTTGTCCTGGAGTACGCCGGATCGAAGTTTTCCCAACGCCTCTTTGCTGGCGCTGTAGTATTTGACCAGTTCCTCGGGGGGGATCCCTGAGTCCAGCGAAATCTCCGCCAGGCGTTGTTTCAGATCCTCGTCGTTGACCTGCAGGTTCTCGCGTTCCGCGATGAGGTCCATGAGAATAAAGCCCCGGACGTTCTTTTCCGCCTTCGCCCTCAGAGCTTCTTCGTCCAGCCCCGCCTCGCCGACACCCTCGTGTGCCGCCCGGGCCTCCTCGGTAACGATCCCGAGTTCCCGTTCGAGCATACCTTCCGGCAGGTCCACCGAATTTGCATCGAGAAGCCGTTCCGCGGCCTCGGCCATCTGGAGCCGGCGGACGCGTTTCGCCTTCATCCCGCTCACGTTCTCGCGAACCCGGGCAATAAGTTCCTCAGCGGAGTCGAATCCCTGGTCCTTGGCGAATGCGTCGTCGATCTCGGGCATATCGGCGCGTTTGATCTCCTTGACGACGCCCTTGACTCTTACGGTCTTTCCCGCCACAGCCTCGCCGGGATGGGTTTCGGGAAAGGTCACCGTAAAGTCCAGCTTGTCGTCCACCGACGTACCCGTAACCGCCTCGGAAAACTCTTTCGGGAGTGCGTCCATCCCCACGATGAAATGAAAATCGGTATCGCCCGCGGCGTCGATCCGAGTCTCGCCTTCAAAAACTTCGTAATCGATCGTGACGCGGTCGTCTTTCCGGGCCTTGTCGGCCGGTTTAAGGACCGCGCGGCTCTGACGAATGCTGGTGAGCGCGCGGTCATACTCGTCTTCGGTAGGCTCGGTCTCGAGCTTGGTAAGCTCCAGGCCCTCGTAGACCAGCGGGTCCACGGGAGGACGAACCTCTACCGTAAAGGCATACGAAAGAGGTTTCGACTCGCTCACCGTAACGGAACCGTCGAACACGGGTTCGGACACCGGCGTAAGACCGTGCTTCGTCAACGCTTCTTCGTACGAACGCGGGAGTATCTTTTCGATTACGTTGCTTTCCACGTCCCGCCCGAAACGCTTTTTAAGGATGGCCCGGGGAACCTTGCCCCTTCTGAATCCGGGAACCTCGGCAGACCGGCCGAGTTCCCGGTACGCCCGATCCAGCTCGGTCGCCACCGTCTCTTCCGGTATCTCCACGGTCAGTTTCTTCTTTGTTGATGAGATCTCCTCGATCTCGATGTGCATATAGTCCTCCTTAACGGATGAAAAACGATTCTTATACTTAGCCAATTATTGTACGGAAAGAGTCGCGAAGCCGTCAAACCGCCGGGACCGGGCCCGTGCCCGCGGGCGGGCCGTGCTGGTACACTACAGACGTGGCAAAAACGGGCATCTTCGGAGGAACATTCAACCCTGTCCACCTGGGGCACCTTCGGGCCGCGGAGGAAATACGCGAGCGCCTGGCCCTTGACCTGGTTCTTTGGGTTCCGTCCGCAGAACCCCCGCACAAACACCCGCGCCGGGCTATGGCCCCGGCCGAGGACCGGCTGGAAATGACGCGGCTTGCCACCGCCGGCAACCCCTGCTTTCGTGTCCTCGACCTGGAAATGCGGCGGCCGGGGCCGTCGTATACCCTGACGACACTGGAAACCATTCGTCGGGAACGCCCCGAGGATGAACTTTTTTTTATCATCGGCGCCGATGCGTTCAGGGAACTCCAAAGCTGGCACCGCCCGTCGGCTCTCTTTCCCTTGGCGTCGTTTGCCCTGGTCGGCCGGCCACCCGACGGATTCGCGGGCATCTGGGAGACCGGGTTCATCGAACGGCCTTCCCGGGAAGCCCTCGAGCGCTTTGCCGCGGGGGAGGACCCCGTCTTAACGGTGGCAACGACGGTCGCCGACGGACGGGCGGCCGTTCTCGTGAACATCTCCCCCCTTTCCATTTCCGCAACGGGTATACGGGACCGTATAGCGAAGGGAAGGTCCGTTCGCTACCTCTTGCCAGGACCGGTTGAATCCTATATACTTGGCAAAGGCCTGTATGGGCGGAATTTTTTAAGGAGGACGGTCCCTTAGACTCACTTGAAAAGGCTCGGTTGATCACCGAGGCGGCGGCGGATAAACACGGCAGAGAAATAGTGGTTCTCGATTTACGGAACCGGGCCGCATTTACCGATATTTTCGTCATTGTTTCCGGTGATAATCCGCCTCAGATGCAAGCCCTCGTTGACCGCATCGAAGAGGTGATGAAGGAGGCCGGATGCCGCCCCCTGGGCGTCGAAGGACGGTCTCTTTCTACCTGGGTACTCCTGGATTTCGATGACGTGATCGTTCACGTCTTTGACGGGGAATCACGGCGTTATTATGATCTGGAACGATTCTGGCTCGACGCCCCGCGGATAAGATTTGAAGACGATTCGCCTCCTGTGGGTGGGCAAGACACGGCAGCCGTATCTTAACGACGGCATACGGCGTTACATACGGCTTGCCTCCCCCTGGCTCGCGATAAAGACGGTGGAGATACGCCAAGCCCGGAACGCCGGCGATCCCGAGCGGGCCATGGCCCTTGAAGGCGAGCGGATACTTCGGGAGACCGACGAGTTCGTTCTCCTGGATTCCGGCGGCAGGGTAATGGATTCCCGGGCGTTCGCCGGGTTTCTGGGAGGCACACTTGAAGACGGCCCGGGAGACTGGGTCATCGGCGGGACCTACGGGGTTTCCCGGGAGGTCCGGCAACGGGCGCGGGCGCGGATCTCGCTTTCGCGGCTCACGTTTACCCACGAGATGGTTCGCCTTGTGGCCCTTGAACAGATCTACCGGGCCTTGACGATCATCCACGGTAAGAAATACCATTACTGACATTATGAATATCTTATTATTACTTCTTTTTCTTGCCCTCACCGTAGCGGCGACCCTGCTTGCGATCTTCAACATCGATCCGGTGACGGTGCAGGTGTGGAGCGGCGTGGAGTACGAGATCCCGAAAATCGGGCTCATGCTCCTGAGTTTCGGCGTGGGCGCCGGCGCGGTCTTGATCTCTTATTTCCTCAGGGATCTGCGCCGCTATCTCCAGGGCTGGCAGAATACCCGGACCCAGAAAAAAGCCTCCCACGTCCAGGAGCTGTACTCCCGGGGGGTCAACGCCCTCATGGCAAACCAGGACGAATACGCCCGGGAACTCTTCCTCCGGGTCCTGGAAGAGGAACCGGGCCACTTCTTCAGCCTGGTGCGGCTCGGCAATATCGCCGCCGCCCGGGGACAGCACCAGGAGGCTATCGGGTATCACAAACGGGCCCGGGAGGCGGATCCGACGAACCTGGAGGGACTCTTCGCCCTGGAAGCGGATTTCGAGGCAACCCACAAGATAGAAGAGGCCCAGGGCATACTCGACGATATCCTGCGGAAAGACGACAACAATCTGTCCGCACTCCTCAGAAAACGCAACATTTACGAAAAACTCGAGCGTTGGGAAGAGGTCGGCGAGATCCAGAAACGAATCCTGAAGGCGGTGAAAGACGACGGTCGCAAGGAAGAGGAACAGCAAAACGCCGCCGGGTTCAAGTATGAACACGGCCGAGCCCTGCTCGAAGCGGGTAATTTTGACAAAGCCAACGCCATGTTCAAGGCGGTCCTTAAACTCAATAAGGAATTCATGCCGGCCTACCTGGGCATGGCCGAAGTCCAGGCGCGGCAGAACGACGTGAAGGGAGCGGTAAAGATCCTGGAAGATGCATACGAAGCTTCCCGCTCGCTTATCCCGCTCATCCGCCTGGAAGACCTCTACCTGAGTCAGGGCGACCCCAACCGCGCCATCGAAATGTATCAGAAGGCCCTTGCGGACCGCCCGGGGGAACCGGAACTCCAGTTTATTCTGGCAAAACTGTATTATCGGCTGGAAATGCTGGACGACGCCCGGGAGCAGTTCGCGCGGGTCGATACCGGCGGGCTCGTCTACCCGGACCTCCATAAATTGCTTGGAAAGATTCATCTCCGAAGGGAAGAATTCGCCGAGGCCGCCGAGGAGTTCCAGAAGACGATCCAGGCCCTCCAGCTCTCCACCGGTCCCGTGGTCCCCTATTGCTGCAGCAACTGCGGCACCACCGCCGATGAATGGGCGGGGCGATGTTTCTCCTGCGGCGCCTGGAATACGTTGAAGCTGGATCTCGTGCATGGATCCTGCCAGCTCTGACGACCGGATTTTCGTTCCGGATACCAGTGTTTTCGTAAACCCCGACAGTCGAACATTTTTCGGCCCGACCACAGGGGAGGCCCTCGCACGCTTCGTCGACGCTGCCCGGCACAGGGGCGTGCAATGTCTCGTCCCCCCGTCGGTGTACCGGGAGTTGACCGGTTTCGTCGGCGATAAAGGCGAGATCCGGGCACACCTGGCCCTTTTCGTACAAAAGACGCCGTCCCTGTCGCTCACCGTACCCGCCGAGATACTCCGCCGCTGGGTCGGGGACCTGAGAAGGCGGGTGGACCGGGGCCTTCGATCAGCCGAGCGGGCCGTGAGGAACGCGGCCCGGGGTCAGGCGGAGGATGCGACAGTCAGAAGACTTCGGAACGACTATCGGACAGCCCTGCGGGAAGGGGCGGTGGACAGTATCGAGGACCTGGATCTCGTTCTGCTGGCTTACGAGGTGGGCGGCCTGGTGATAACGGCTGACGCAGGTATCAGGTCATTCGGGGAAGCCCTTGGCGTCGGATTCATTGATCCCCGGCAGGCAGCGGATTATCTCGGGCTTGCAACACACGCGCCGTCGGAGCATCCGGCAGTACGCTCGGAAGGAAAACCCTGAGAAAAAAATGGTGCCGAAGGGGGGACTCGAACCCCCACGGCCTTGCGACCACTAGGTCCTGAACCTAGCGCGTCTACCAATTCCGCCACTTCGGCAACCGACAAAAAGGAAGTTTACTCGGGGTTCCGGACACTTGTCAAGGAATCGAGTCGCGGCTTTTCCCTGCGGGGCGGCGGGGATTCGCTTCCTTGCCCCGGCCGGAGGCCCCCCGCTAAAATGAAACACGATGAGCCGCAGATCTACCGTGCTTTGGGCGATTGTCGCCCTTTTGATACTATCGGGGTGCAAACCGAATATCTCCTATCCCACCCCCCCGAACGACGGTCGTTACGTACTCATCGAAGGGGAACAGCTGAAGGATTCCGAACCGTCGTTTTATTCAGTCGACGTCGAGGGAGTCACCGTATCGTTTTTCGTGGTCCGCAGGGGCGGGGACGTACGGGCCTTCTTCGATGCCTGCGAAAAATGTTATCCCGAGGGCAAGGGATACCGGGTGCAGGGAGAAGGGGTTTCGTGTAACACCTGCAACGTCCGGTACCCTGTGGAAGAATTGGAGACCGGGCTCGGCTCATGCCACCCCATACCCCTTCCGAGTACGTATCGGGAAGGAATCGTCCGCATTGCCCTGGCCGATCTGGCCGACGGGTGCCGCCTGTTCCGATAGTCCTCGGGAAAAGATCGCCGGTCGGCTATCGGTCCGCGCGACCGGCCGTCTGGACAATGAGCATGGCCATTTCCATGGACTGTTCGTAGTTCAGCCGGGGGTCCACCTGGGTGCGGTAGGCCCGGCTCAAATCCGCCTCGCTGATCCCCCGGGCCCCGCCGATGCATTCGGTGACGTTCTCGCCCGTCAGTTCGAAGTGTACGCCGCCGAGCCGGGAACCCATCTCGTTATGGATGGAAACCGCCGCCCGTAGTTCTGCGAGAATCCGGTCAAAACTCCGGGTCTTATAGCCCTGAGACGTACTCGTCGTATTACCGTGCATGGGGTCGGTGATCCAGAGTACGGTTTTTCCCGTCTCGCGGACTGCTTCGATAAGCGGGGGAAGGGCCTCTTCGATCCGGTCGGCGCCGAACCGATGGATCAGGGTGAGGCGGCCGGGTTCGTCGTCCGGGTGAAGAACACGGATGAGCTCCTTAAGCCAGGCCGGCGACATATCCGGTCCGACCTTTATCCCGATGGGGTTACGAATCCCCCGGAAAAACTCCACGTGGGCCCCGTCAATCTCCGCCGTACGCGCACCGATCCACGGCAAGTGGGTCGAAAGGCAGTACCAGCCGTCCCGGGTGGCCGCGGTTTTCACGAGGGGCCGCCGGGTGAGGGCCTGCTCGTAAGGCAACAGGAGGCCCTCGTGACTCGTATAAAAATCCACCCGCCGTAATTCGTCGGGTGCTGTGCCGAGGATGTTTTCCATGAAATCCAGAGACCGACCGATGGACAGAACCGCCTTTCGGTATTCAGATGCCATCGGGGCCAGGTCCATGAATCCGAGATCCCAGTTCTCCGGATGGTGGAGATCGGCGAATCCCCCGGCAACCAGAGCACGGATGTAATTAAGCGTCATGGCAGCCCGCTCGTACCCGGTGAGCATCCGCGCCGGGTTCGGCGTGCGGGCCTCGGCGGTAAAGTCGATACCGTTTATGATGTCGCCCCGGTAGCTTGCGAGGGTCACGCCGTCCCTGGTCTCCGTATCCTTGGTGCGCGGTTTGGCATATTGACCCGCTATTCGCCCTATACGCACGACCCGGCGGCCGAGGCCGTGAACAAGAGCAAGGCTCATCTGGAGGATAATCTTGAGTTTATCGACGATAACGGGGGGCGTGCAGTCGTCGAAACTCTCCGCGCAGTCTCCCCCCTGGAGGACAAACCGTTCCCCCCGGGCCGCGGAGGCCAGTTGCGCTTTCAGGGCCTCCACTTCCCAGGACGTCACCAGGGGCGGAAAGCCGGAAAGTTCCGCCACCGCCTGATCGAGCCGTTCGGGAGACGGATACACGGGCTGTTGCCGTGCCTCTTTCTCCTTCCAGGTTTCCGGGTGCCAGTGTTCGACGTCGTTTTTCATGCTGCCAATTCCATCGCGGGCTATTGTAACAGCAATTCCGTCATGGGAGTGCCTCTATTCTGCCTCCGGAGACGAAACCGTCGGTTTGCAGAGATTTCCCGGCTGTGTTTCCAGGAGCACGGTTCGGCCGCATGGAACGGTTTTGATGGATACGATACTGGCCCCCGGCGGCCGGCCCTGGACCCTGATCCCGGTTGCAGGGCAGGATTCCGGGACATGCTTGCCGGGGAACCCCTGAATTCTCCGCGCGGAGACCTATTTGGGTCTTTTCAGGAAATAGGGCAGGTATCCCTATTCTTCCACCCCCTTAGCCGCAGGGGAACAAGAGCTTTTTCTTTGTTTTGAAGAGACATGTCTTGGTTCTTGAGTTCCGGATCCGCAACATCAGAGAATGAGTGCGTCCAACTTGTTGTGCCTCGCCCACTTTCCGCGGTGAAGAAACGCTATTAATGCTTTGTCGAAAGCCTTCGCGTTCCTTGTCAACCGCAGAAACAGCGCATCTTTGTCTCTATCGGCCTTTTTGAGGTTTTTCAGGTGCGTCCGGACCTCGGCCTTGCTTATCTCTCTTAAGAAGCCGATGTATAGCCGGAGAATGTTTTCTGCCTCTGTTTGAAGCTTTTGGTCCGTGGCGACCCGGAGCAACTTCTCAGCAAATGGTTTTCTGAGATTGTCCCTTATGTATTCCAGACCCGGAGGACCCACAAAACGGCTGTGGAGCAGCACGAGAATACCGCCGAAATACAAGGCTTTTCTTGAGAACCTCAACTTGATATTCCTGATCGCCCAATCTTTCTTTTGTTCTCCTGTCTTGTACTCGTAGTCCACGCAAATCGTCCGGTAATATCGGATGATGTCGTTCAACAGGAATCTCGGCAATCGTATCTGCTTCCCTCGTTTTTCAAGCGCGACACCCTTGAAATATCGATCCAATATTTTTGTATAGGTATTCAGATAAAGCGTTTCATTATAAAGACATTCCGATTCGAGGAGGAGTAAAATCCTGTTCGTAATATGGTCATTTGAATCGTTCTTCCCGCCGATATTGCTCAACATTTCTTTTTGTGGAATTGTCTTGAACAAATAAAGGATTAGTTCCGAGTCGCGGGACGCGTGCTCGGGACTAATCCATG
>CAYYSS010000104.1:0-8390 GCA_964474325.1 uncultured Nitrospirota bacterium | reverse complement strand
CTACGCTGAAATTAATTCGGAGAAATCTCTTCGCGAAAGTGCGGAATGTACGACGAGAAACGCTGTTTCTGATAAATTATTCTCCGCTGCAATATTTTGTAACACGTCATTTTCAAGCCAGGAATCCAATACACAGACAGCCGCCGGATTACCCGAAAATGCTTTTCGAGAGAATGCATCAACGTGGAAAAATGGTATTTTCATATATTCTTGCTTAGTATGCCGCCGCGTCCGCGTGAGCGAAGCCAACGATTTTGAACACCTTGTCAGGCCATTCCCAGCACGTGCTCAATCTCCGGCCTCATTCTTTGTACGCATTTCTTACCTTCCCTTATTGCTTCATCGGCACGATAAAACTCTAACAGACTGATATGTGATAATTTTGGTGAAAGCAATATATCCGGAGGATCTCCAGCCATACGACTTCGCGTTATTCTGTCCTGGATAATATTCACGGATCCCGCGATGGCGTCCAATAAGTTCGGCGGCTGCTCAATATTTTTGGAAGTAAGAAATAATGAACCAGTATATTCTCTCACTAGTTCAGATATTTTTCCTCCAACACCGTCCGGTTGTTTTTTTACCCTTTTAGGTTTCTCAAAATGTTTTCCGACAATATCGCCGTTCAGGTTCACTGCGATAACTATATCTGCTCCCAATGCACGACATACTGAGACAGGTACCGGGTTTACCAGTCCACCATCAACGAGCCATCTGTTCTTATTTCTTATTGCCGGGAAAAGGCCGGGTAACGAAATAGACGCCCATACTGCTTGTATCAAAGAGCCTTTCGTCAGCCATATCTCTCTACCGGTGTCCAAGTCCGTTGCAACCGCTGCATACGCTTTTGTGAGGTCTTCAATAACAACCTTGTCACTAGCCACATTGTCATTCAGGAAATAGTGCAACCTTTCAGTATTCACAAAACCGGCAAGAGAGGGTTTAATCTCGAGAAATTTCGCCGTTTCAAGCTTTGTCAATGAGCGCGCCCATTCTTCCAGTTTTTCTATTCTTCCCGATACATAAGATGCTCCAACCAATGAACCCACAGAGGTCCCACATATGATATTTGGCGTGATTCCAAGCTCAGATAGAGCGCCTATAATCCCTATGTGCGACCACCCGCGGGATGAGCCACTTCCCAGGGCCAAGCCGATATTAAGTTTCGTTTTCATCGAATGTTCTTAACCATTTTGGGCGTGACGATACGGACAACCTGCCGGGAGCGCAGCGAAATACCAGTTTTGTTCATTTTTTTCGGCAAATAGCTTCATTGCGCAAAGGATGCCTCACATGAGATTTTACACCAAACAGCATCAGTATTCTCGCGGTATCGACCTGCATGCCCCGGGCCACGTACATCTGTGCCCTTAACCAGAAAAACAAGGGTCAGCTCCGCAAAAAACTGCCCGCCGACCCAAAAGCCTTTCTCGCCGCCATTAAACCTTAACGTTGCAAAAGATTCTTGGAGAAGGGAGAAGGGAAACGGGAGAAGGGAAACGGGAGAAGGGAAACGGGAAACGGGAGAAGGGAAACGGCCGCGCCTCCGGCTCCCTTCTAACTTCTCACTTCTTACCTCTCACGTCTAACGTGCGCCGGGGGCGGCCGCCCGTGCGGGTTACCGCACGATCCGCGTAAACTTCGACCCCTCGAGGGTAAGGTTGAACATGAGGCCTTTATTGCTGAAGACAAACCCCACGATGGGATCCTGGATATCGATCGTGTTGATGTCCTCCCCGGCACCCCATTGGACCAGTGCCACGGAACCGTCCACGCCGGCCTTCCACCCCTCGCTGTTCCGGAACGATGCCAGGGCGTCTTTCGTCATGAAAACCAGCACAATGGATTTCGACTGGGCTCCGAGCTGAAATCCGATGGACGCGGCGGCGGTGCTGTAGTACTCGACCGTTTTACCACCGACCCGAAGCCCCCCTTCGCCATACTCGCCGCCGATCCCGATCCCCGCCTTGATTACCTTCGGAAATACCAGCACGCCTACGGATTTCCGGAGAAATTCCTCGCCCCCGGGCACTTCTTTCTTAAACCGCTCGAGGGTGGCCTTGATACCGATATTGATTTCCGTCGCCGATGCGGAAAATGCCCGGCCGGGAAAAAACACCACGGCCCATGATCCGAGGGCAACCGATAACAACAATACGATTGCCGCATTCCAGTTACTGCGTTTCGTCATGTTCTCCTCCAACAAAATAATAATCCCGTGCCTCCTCTCGTGACGAATCCCTGGGAGAAACGCGGGCTAAACCGGTGGCGTCCAACCGGCGACCAGCAGACAGAACCCGGCCATAACGAGCACCAGCACAATACCGTACCCGATCCCCCGGAACCGCAGGGCCGGGTCTATTTCAGGCTGGCGCAACGCGCAGGCCTTTGGTATCTGCTCTCCCCGGGCAAAAGCCCGGACGAAATGCCTCACCCAATGGGGCACGGTATTTTCGAGCATATACGCGGAAAAAAACCCTTCGACGATCCGCTCCGGTCCCCGTTTACCAAACCAGGTACAGTAGGCGGTCTGGAAAAGCTCGAACTCGGAGATCTGAAGCCATGCGGCCGTTCCCGTCACGGCCTCCAGGTCCCTCTGCTCCGGCGGTGCGATATACTTAAGAGGATACATGATCGACCCTCCCCGATCGGGCGTTCTGATTCCAGTTTACTCTTTCTCAAAGATGCGTACAACGGTTTTTCCCTGGGGTCAGCTCGGCGGGGCATCGATAATATCCAGGATCATCTCGGCAACGGTCCGGGGCGCGACGGCCGATACCCCGAGCGCGGCCCGGGCCCGCCCCTCGAGGGCGGAGAGCCGCCGGTAAAACTCGGTGCGGTCGAGCCGTGTGTCGACCGCTTTCTCCCGGGTCTTGTGGAATGCTTCGCATCCCGGACCCTCCACGGGACCTCGGCGGGGGTGAACGAAGACGCTGGGGATGCCGTGAAGCCGGCAGATCATCGGCCGGTGGGCATAGGCGGAACACCGGTAATCCCGAAGAAGGGGGCAGGGCGCCCGGTCGCCGGCATCTTGTCGCGCACGGGTCTCTTCCGCACGCTTCCGTAAGGCGACGCGGTCGTCCCCCTTGAATTCCTCGAGCCCCCGACGCAACAGCTCCTGTTCTACAACCGTATGGTGGTGAAACTTCGCATGACAGCAACTGTCGCGGCAGTCGCGGCAGGAAAATCCCAGCCCTTCGGCGGCCTTGACATAGGCCGCATCCATCTCCGCGAAAAGTTCCTCGACCGCCTGAAGGTCAATCACGCCTTGGGGACCGCGGTGTCCCGCCCCACCATCCACCGGCGCAGGCACTCAGTTCTCCTCCCGATACCAGGGTACGGGGCGGCCGCGTTCGTCTTTGAACGTGATCACCGCGGTGTGCATCGTAGGCTTTATGAGCACCTTGGTTTCGAAATCGAAGGTAGCGCCCGAGGGGAAAAGGTTCGGTTCCACGGGTATGTTCCGACGGGCCAGGAGGACCCCGTTACTCTGCTTGAAATCTATAACAACGGTAATCCCTTGCAGGGGAAGGGTTGTTTTGTTCCGTACCCTGCCCTTTACGGCAAAATAGTACCTCTGCCGCTCCGTTCGCCAGATCTCCAGTTCGAGCTTCGCTTCCCGTTTTTTCTGGAGAAACGCGGCTTTTTTGGCGTAACGGTCCCGCTTCGCCACGTATTTTTCGTTGCCGGGCTCGAGTTCCACGAGACGGGCATAGAGATCCCGGTTTCTTTCGACTTCGGCGGCGGGAAGGGTCCGGAGTTCTTGAAGGATCAACTTCTTTTCCGCCGTCTCCGAAAGCCGCAGAATAGTCGGATCGCCGGTTATCACAAACGGGCGGGCCCGCTCGAAGGCCCCCGCGAAATCCTTCTTGCGAACCAGCTTCTTGATATCGTTAACGATCGTCTCCCGATCCCGGGCGAGTTCTTCCGCCCGGAGTTCGGCTTCGGACGGTTCTTTTACGGCCGTCGAAACAACCGGCGGGGGTTTGGGATTGGATACGACCGGCGGGGTCGAGTATTCCCCGCAGCCGGCGGCGAGGAACATCACCGCGAAAACGGCCGTGCTCAGCAGTACCCGGCCGATCCCGTCCGCCGTCCCGGATCTCGACGGTACGGACGGATACGGCACATCAAATATCCTCCCGGCGCGCGCTCCGAAGCGACGACCGGGCACGGGAAATCCGCACACAACGGGACGCTTTTTCCGGGGCATTATACCAGGGTCGTTATTCGAAGCTCTTAACGTCGATAAAGGGAATCGCTCCGGACGTCACCTTGGGGAGATGACCGTCCCACTTCCCTATAGCCATGATGGATGCTTCGATCTGCCGCAGCTTGATCAGGTCGGGGGAGATATTCTCTTTCTGGAGGCGCAGGGCCTCCGCCTCCGCCTGGGCCGCGGCAATCTTCTGTTCGGCTTCGATCCTGATCCGGTCCAGGTCCCTCTGTGCCTTCAGCGCCATCTGCTCGGCCGCCTGTTTCTGCTCGATGGCCTGGGTAAACTGGGGAGAGAACTGGAAATTCATAATGGAAAAGTCCGTAACCCGGATATCGTAGTTTATCAGCCGGGAACTGAGCTGTTCCTTGATATTGTTCTTCACCCCTTCCCGCTTGGTAATCAATTCCTCGGCCGTGAATTTCGCGGCGACCGCTTTTACCACCTCCTGGACCGCGGGGTCGATGATACGTTCCTTGTACCGGGTCCCGATGTTCTGAAACATGATGTTCGCCCTCTCGGGAACCAGTTGAAAGTTCAGCGCGATCCGCGTGGAGATATCCTGAAGATCCTTACTGGCCGCGGCGGCGTCGGTCTGGGATTTCTGGATACGCACGTCCATGAGAGCGATTTTATGGACCACCGGGATAATAAAGTGGAGCCCCTCGTCGAGGACCTCATCCTGTACCGCGTCGAACCTGAGCAGAACCCCCCGGGTACCGGCGGGTACGGTAACCCACGGCTTGAACGCCGAGAGAAGAAACAGAGCGATAAGGACCCCCGCGCCGATTACGATGAACTTGGGAACCTTCGGGATGTTGACATTGACCCGTGGAAATTCTTCTGGCATGGCCCGCCACCTCCTTTTATTTGCACCGTGTACTTAGACAGCCTACCATACCCGGCACGGTCGCACCAACGAAAAAGGACGGCGGGAGCACCCGCCGTCCTTCAAGGATAACAATCTGCAGCCTGTTCCGCAGGGCCGTTTTGAACCGGCAGACTACAGCGACGTCACGGTTAAGACTCTACGCCGTCACGGCCGCCGCCTCCAGCAGCTCCCGTACCCTGGATGCCCTGAGGACACCTCCGCTGAGCCTGAGCATGCTTTCGGCCGTCTTCACCGCCGGAGCGCCTTCGCCGGCGTCCGCGGCAACCGCCACGAACTTGGCGGGCGTTTCGGTCGCGTCCGCAGGGGCGAAGGCCAGGGATTCGATCTCTTCCATAACATCCTCAAGACCCTCGTACTGCATCGTGCCTCCGAGTTCCTCCGCGAGCACCGCCGCGAATCCCCAAGGGGCCATGGCATCCTCGGGAGGCTCTACCGCGGACCAGAGATCCCGCAGTTCTCCGCAGGAATCGATCAGGCTCCCTTCCTGTTCCACGAACGCGGCCGTGGGAATCACCACGTCGGCCACATCCGTCGCCGGACAGGGATGACTCGCCAGGGTGACGACGAAATCCGCCGGTTTTTCTCCGACCGGGACGTCGCCTACGAGGATCAGGGCCTTCATACCGCCGGCGAGCATCTCCGGCGCGGCCTTACCCGCATTCCCGGGAATATCGGCGCCCCAGACTTCGGAAACCGCCTTGCCGTCGTCCAGCGCCCGCAACCCCGGCAGCAGATCCGGCCGAAGCCCCATCTGGGCCGCGCCAAGCACATTGGCCTCGAGGCCCGCGGGCAGAACCTGCGCACCCGCCGCCTGGGCGAGATTATGGATTGCGGTTACCGCCTCGACGGCGTTGGATTTGGCGGTTACACCCGCGCCGTAGACGATAACGGGATTTTTCGCTTCCCCGAGAATCTTTACGGCTTCGGCAACGTCGTCGTCGGAAATCCCCGCATCACCCGGCGACGAGGAAGCAACCTGATCTTTGAGAGCAGCAAAACCCTCGCGCTCCTCGGCGCCGTTGGCGGTAAGTTTTTCCTTGATAATCCCCGCCGTGATCGCGGCGAGCAGGGCCGTGTCCGTCCCTTCCTTGAGTTCGAGGTGAAGGGCCGCGTCCTCCGCGAGCCGGGTCTTTGCCGGATCCGCAACGATCAGCTTGGCCTTTTCCTTCGTTGCCTTCCGGATTTCGGCATCGATCCCCGGGAGCGCCCGTTGCCACTGCGAACAGTTCAGGCCGATGGCGAGGATTGCATCGGAACCGGTGATACGGCGCTCGGCCTCCGGGATTTTTCCGTAGACCTTCCGGAGGGCGTCTATGGTGCCGCGGTCGTAGAGCGACGCGGTGGAATCCACGTTATTGGTCCCGAGAACGGCGCGGCCGAATTTCCCGAGGATATAGGCATCTTCGTTACTGACGGACGCCGAGGCGACGACGCCGATACCGTCGGGGGCCGCCTTGGCCTCGTTGAACCGGTCGGCGATCAGGGAAACCGCGTCGTCCCAGGAGACCGCCTCCAGCCCGCTTCCGTTCCTCTTCATGGGCGAGGCGATACGGCCATCGGCCCTCAAGGCATCGTAGCCGAACCTGCCGGCCGCACAGAGAAACCCGTTGGGTTGCGTCGACGTGATCTTTACCACGTCCCCGTCTTTTTCGCTCACGACCATTTCGCAGGCGGATCCGCAGAGCGTGCACGTGGTTTCGGTCTTCAGAAAATCCCATTCGCGGCCCTTAAGCCGCCGGCCCGATTCCAGAAGCGCGTTTACCGGGCAGGCGTCCACGCAGGAACCGCAGAAGGTACACCCGGAGTCCTGGAGGGGTTTGTCCAGCGCGGTGCCGACCTTGGCCCCCACGCCGCGTCCCATGAACTCGAGTACGTTGGTATCCTGGGCCTTGCATACCCGTACGCATTTGCCGCAGAGGATACAATAGTTCGGGTCCCGCTCGATAAAGCCGTTTGCATCATCCACGGGATAATCGAACGATTTTCTCGTATACGTCGACTCCCGCACGTCGAGCCGGTAGGCCAAATCCTGAAGCCAACATACGCCCGCCTTCGGACAGGTCATACAGTCAAGAGGATGCATGGACAAGATCAGGTCGATCACCATGCGGCGGATATCCTTAAGCTGGTCGGATTCGGTGATCACGTCCAGGTCCGCCTTGGTCTTCATGGTACAGGCCGTCATGGTGCCTTTCCGTCCCTCCACCTCCACAACGCACATCCGGCAGGCGCCAACGCCCCGCATGTGCTCCAGGTGACAGAGATTCGGGATATCCACACCCACCAGACGGGCCGCGTCCACAAGGTTCATCCCCTCCGGAACACTTACCGTCTTTCCGTCGAGTTTCATCTCGATCATCTTGGACATCGTTTTTCTCCTTCTATTTACTCAGGCGTCGATTCGCTTGATTGGTTTACGTCCATAATCCGGATCGCATCTTCCGGACATGCAATGCGGCACTCGTCACACCGGGTACACCGGAGGTCGCGTACGCGAAACGGCATATACCCGGAACCATAGGGGCGTTTGGGTTCGCCCGAAATGGCGCCGAACGTGCAGGCTTTCAGACAGTCGCCGCACATGGTGCACCGCTCCATATCGATCTCATAGGCAATAAGGGCCGCGCACTCCTGCGCCGGGCACCGCGCCGCCTCACCCAGGTGTGCGGCAAACTCTTCCCGTGAAGCATCGAGGAGTTCCTTGAATGCCTTGGCCACGTCCTTGCCTTTCTTGCACCGGGAGGCCGTAAGCATGGAGTCAACAATAATGTCGAGTTTCACCAGGTCCGCGGCTGCCCCGCCGCCGGCCTCCAGGCCTTCAAGAATACGGACCGCCTCGTAAGAACCCATCATGCACGGATGACACTTCCCGCACATCTTCTCCTCGAGGAAATCAGCCCAGATCCGTCGCCCGTTCTTAACCTGGCAACGGTATTCGATCTTCTCTTCGGGAGCTTCCTTGACCTCAGCTACCGCTTCCGACATGGGCCTCCCTCCCTTCTTTGTTCAGTTTCGGGGTTTTATTGATCTTTACCGCGTTCGTGGGGCACACGGTAAAACACGCCTTGCATTTCTGGCAGTACTGCGGATCGATGAAGAACCGGTCTTTGGTCTCGGTTACCGCATCGAAGGCGCAGGCCTGCTTGCAGAGGCCGCAGGCAATGCAGTTGTCCTGGTCGATACTGTAATGCCCCAAACCCCGGCACACCCTGGCGCGACAGAATTTATCGTGGATATGCTCTTCGTACTCATCCCGGAAGTACTTGAGCGTGGACAGGATCG
>CAYYSS010000103.1:0-8406 GCA_964474325.1 uncultured Nitrospirota bacterium | reverse complement strand
GAACTCACTGGCCGCCGTGGAAGCCGGCGCGGTCCAGGTACAGGGGACCATGAACGGGCTTGGCGAGCGGTGCGGAAACGCAAATCTCTGCTCGATCATACCGAACCTGACCCTTAAAATGGGGCGCCGGACGATCCCGGAAGAGCACCTGCGGGGGCTTGCCGAAACAGCTCGTTTTGTCAACGAAATTGCGAATGTGAGGCATTTCAAGCGCCAGCCTTTTGTCGGTGAGGCCGCGTTTGCCCACAAGGGCGGTATTCACGTGAGCGCCATTCAGAAACACCGGGAGACATACGAACATATCCACCCCGAAAAGGTGGGAAACGTTCAGCGGGTTCTGGTTTCGGATATGGCGGGACGGGCCAATGTACTGAGAAAAGCGAAAGAATTCGGAATCCCGGTCAAGAAGAACTCACCGGCCCTTCCGAAGATTGTCGCCCAGCTCAAGGACCTCGAACATCAGGGTTTTCAATTCGAGGGAGCGGAGGCTTCGTTCGAACTTCTGATGAAGAAGGTCCTCGGGAGCCACCAGCGTTTCTTCGACCTCATAGGGTTTCGGGTCATCGTGGAAAAACGCACGGAAGGGGAGGTGCCCTTGAGTGAAGCCACCATCATGGTGCGCGTCGGGGGACATACGGAGCACACGGCGGCTACCGGCGACGGGCCGGTTAACGCCCTTGACAACGCCCTCAGAAAAGCCCTGGAACGTTTTTACCCCACGTTGAAGGAAGTTTCCCTGATCGATTATAAGGTGCGGGTCCTCGCGGCGGGCCGTGGTACCGCGGCCAAGGTAAGGGTTCTTGTAGAGTCCGGCGACCGGGACACCCGGTGGGGGACGGTGGGGGTTTCGGAAAACATCATCGAAGCGTCGTGGCAGGCCCTCGTGGACAGTATCGAATATAAACTTCTACGCGATGGGACGGGCCACGGCGGAACGCAGCCCGAACCGGCATGAGAAATCCGGGCTGGAAGGGAGACGGGGGAAGTTAGAAGAAAGACGTTGGAAGAAAGAGGTTAGAGGGGTGATCCGGCTTTGCCTTTTGGCTGCGCCGGGACAAGAGGCTGGATGGCGGTCGGCGGTTGGCCGATACCACGAGCCGCCGGCCGCTTGTCCGCCGAAGGCGGATAACACATTCCGACGTCCGACTTCCTACGTCTGACTACGGATGTTAATTACGGTTACCGGGCGCGGGTTTATGGTACGATGTTTCTCGTGCCCGCCGGAAAGAAGGTGAGCCGGGATGGGACTTGAAGAGACGGGTGTTGTCGTCAGCGTGGACGGCCAGGAGGCACAGGTGCGCATAATACCAAGCGGGGCCTGCGCGAGTTGTCCGTCGTCCGCGATCTGCGGACCCGCCGGGGACGAAAAGATTACCACGGCGATCAACCCGGTGGGGGCCAGGCCGGGAGACAACGTGCGTATCGTCATGCACGCCCGGATGTATCTCAAGGGGACGTTCCTTGTCTATGGTCTGCCGGTATTGTTGCTCATTGCCGGTGGTATTCTGGGGAAAGAATGGGCGGAACGGTATCGCCCGCTGTGGGATGCGGATTTGGTTGCGGCCGCTGTCGGTTTCGGACTTATGGTGTCGGCGTTCATCGTAGTGCGGCACTGGGGTAAAAAAGTGGAACAATCCCGGGATTATCTTCCGGTGATCGAGGGACTTTTGAGTCCGGAGGAAGCGGCCCGTTGCGGGTCGGGGACGGACCCCGGCGTCCAGCCGGGACGATAGGGAACCGAGATTAACCGGCCCTTTGGGGCAGGAAAGAATAGACGGAGGGGTTCTATGGCTGATCTGAACGTGGAGAAGATCCGAAACGTTGCCGTTATTGCGCACGGTGGTGCGGGAAAGACCTCACTGGTCGAGGCCATCCTTTATGCCACGAAGAAGATTGACCGGATGGGTCGCGTCGAGGACGGCAACACGGTGACCGATTGGGAGCCGGAGGAGATTGCACGTCAGATCTCGATTTCATCGTCCGCCACGGGCACGGACTGGAAGGGACACAGCCTCGGTTTTATCGATACCCCCGGGTATATGAACTTTCTCGAGGACACGCGGGCGGCCCTGTCGGCCGTGGACGGTGCGGTGCTGGTCGTGAGTGCGCTTCCCGGGATCAAGGCCGAGACCCAGAAGGTCTGGCAATACGCGAATGACGCCGGCGTTCCCCGGATCGTCTTCGTCAATCATATGGACAAAGAAAACGCCGATTACGAGACCGCCCTCGACGGCGTGGAAACTATGTACGGCACAAAGGCCTTCCCGCTGTACATGCCGGTGGGTTCGGGCGAGGGTTTCAAGGGGGTCGTGGACCTGCTCGCCATGAAGATGATGACTTTTACCGACGGCGGCGCTACCACGGCCGATATCCCGGACGATCTCAAAGACGAGGTCGAGGACTTTCGAAACCGTATGGTCGAACGGGTGGCCGAGTCCAACGACGACCTGCTGGAGAAGTATCTGGAGGGCGAGGAACTTGGGGACGATGAACTCAAGTCAGCGGTTCGCGAGGCCTGCCTCAGTTGCGAATTCGTTCCCGTGGTGTGCGGTTCGGCGACCCGGAACAAAGGCACGGAGGCCCTGCTTGATGCCATTGTTCTCTGTCTGCCGTCGCCGATTGACCGGGCGGCGGCGGCTCCTATTGTCGGGGTCAATCCCAAGGACGATTCCGAAGCAAGGCGGGAACCGAGTCCCACGGCGCCCTTGGTCGCGCAGGTGTTTAAGACCATTGCGGATCCCTTTGCCGGCAAGTTGACCGTATTCCGGGTTTATGCGGGAACGTTCAAAGCGGACAGCACCGTGTATAACGCAACCAAGGGCACCAAGGAGCGCGTGGGGAGTCTTCTGCTCCTCAACGGCAAGGAGCATACATCCGTAAACGAGATCGGTCCCGGCGGGATCGGAGCGGTCGCCAAACTCAAAGAAACCCAGACCGGCGACACCCTGTGTGCCGAGAGCGATCCGATCAAGCTCAGCGCCATTAAGTTCGCGGATCCGGTGATCTCGTTCGCTATCGAGCCGAAATCCCGGGGTGACGAGGAAAAAGTCGCTATGGGACTTCACCGCCTGCTGGAAGAAGATCCCACGCTCCGCTTCCATCGCGACGAAGAGACCAAGGAGATGATCCTCGGCGGTATGGGCCAGATGCATCTCGAGGTGACCCTGGAGCGCCTTAAACGCAAGTTCGGCGCTGAAGTCATCATGAAGACGCCGAAAATACCCTATCGGGAGACGATCCGCAAGACGTCCAAAGCCCAGGGCAGATATAAGAAACAGAGCGGCGGCCGGGGACAGTTCGGTGATTGCCATATCGAGTTGGAGCCGATGCCCCGCGGCGGCGGGTTCGAGTTCGTCAACGCCATCGTGGGCGGGGCGATCCCGCGGCAGTACATCCCGGCGGTGGAAAAGGGGATTTACGAGGCGGCCAAGGAAGGTGTCCTCGCGGGATATCCGACGGTCGATTTCAAGGTAACCCTCTACGACGGGTCGTTCCACGCGGTCGATTCATCCGAAATGGCGTTTAAGATCGCCGGGTCCATGGCGTTCAAGAAGGCGGCGCCGGAGGCCGGTCCGGTTCTTCTCGAGCCGGTGATGAACGTGGAGACCGTCACCCCGGACGACTGTCTGGGCGACGTCATCGGGGACCTTAATTCGAAACGGGGCAAGGTGCAGGGCATGGAACAGCAGGCCGGCGAGACCCAGAAGGTCATGGCCCAGGTCCCCATGTCGGAGCTTCTTACCTACGCCAACGATCTGAACTCCATTACAAGCGGCCGCGCCATGTATACCATGGAGTTTTCTCATTACGAAGAGGTCCCGGGCAATATCGCTCAGAAGATCATCGAAGCACGGGCCAAGGAGCGGGGCAAGGACGAGGAGTAGGGCGTCCGCCGCGTCTTTGTATACCGGAACATGTCGACCGTACTCGAAACGAATATCACCGAAGTCCCCCTCATCGGCCGGGGAAAGGTGCGTGATCTCTACGATCTGGGCGAACACCTCCTGATCGTAACAACGGACCGGATCTCCGCCTTTGACGTAATCCTTCCGTCCGGGATCAGGGATAAGGGGAAAGTGCTGACCAAGGTATCGGCGTTCTGGTTTTCCATGATGAGCGATATCGTGCCGAACCATCTCGTATCGACGGACGTGAACGATCTTCCCGAGAACCTTTCGGCCCACCGGGACGAACTCCGGGACCGGATCATGATCGTCCGGAAGGCCCGGCCGCTTCCTATCGAGTGCATCGTCAGGGGATACCTGGCGGGGTCGGGGTGGAAGGACTATCAGAAAAACGGCGCGGTCTGCGGCATAGAACTCCCGGAGGGTATGCAGGAGTCGGAGAAGTTCCCCGAACCGTTGTTCACGCCGTCGACGAAGGCGGAAGAAGGACACGACGAGAATATATCGTTTGCCGAAGCGGAGCGGCTCTGCGGGCCGGAAGTCGCGGGTCGCGTGCGGGATCTGAGTATTGCGATCTATTCGAAGGCCCGGGACTACGCGGCCGGGCGCGGAATTATCATTGCCGATACGAAGTTCGAGTTCGGCGCCCTGGCGGACGGCAGTATCATCTGGATCGACGAGTGCCTCACGCCGGATTCATCCCGGTTCTGGCCCGCCGACGAGTATTCTCCCGGCCGGGGACAAAAGAGTTTCGACAAGCAGTTCGTACGGGACTATCTGGAGACCCTGGACTGGGATAAGACGCCGCCCGGGCCCGTTCTTCCCGACGAGATCGTCGAAAAGACCCGGGCCCGGTACGTGGAAGTCGTCGAACGGCTTACCGGGGCGCCGTTCGAAACGGACGGAAGCGAGAAGTAGGCCCGGCTTCGCCTGAGGCTGCGTCGCGGCAGGCGGTCGGTCCTTTCCGTCCGCCGTCTTCCGTTTCACGTTTCACCAGCCCCCGGCTCCTCGTCTTGATCCCTACTTCACGATCGGCATTGCCGCCGATTTTGCCAGTTCGGCATCGATAATCGCCTTGAATCCGGCTAACGAACGGGTTTTGAGGCGCCGTCCGTTAATGAAAACGCTCGGCGTTCCCGTTACCCCGGCCGCCTGACCGTCCTGCATGTCTTTTTGTATCGCCTGCTGGTGTCTCGGATCTTTCAGGCTTAAGCTGAAGGCCGCCTCGTCGAGTCCCAGGGACTTGGCTAAATCGAGAAACATGCTGTCGGAAAGCCTGTTGTAGTTTTCGTACAGCTTTTTGTGAAACTCCCAGTACTTGCCCTGCTCACCGGCCGCCAGGGCGGCCACGGCGGCGGGTCGCGCCATCTTGTGCATCCTCAGGGGGAAATTCTTGCTTACGACCTTTACTTTTTCGGGATATGTCTCCAACACCTGCTGGAGTAGCGGTTGAATCCGCGCGCAGTAAGGTCACTGGTAGTCTTCGAAGACCGTGACGGTCACAGGGGCGTTCTCAGGGCCCTTGAAGGGAGACCCCGTGACATCAATGTTGTAAACAAAGTCCAGACCGATTATCGCGAGAGTCTTACTCTCGCCGGTTCCGGCGAAGATGAAATCGCCCCGGGGGGCAACGGCGATGGTGGTTGTTTTCGGGTCCACGGCGACTTTTCCTTCCAGGGTCTGCCCGCCGCCGGAGTAGACCAATATCTCACCGGGAACCAGGATAAATACATATTTGCCGTCGGCCGAGAGGACCACGTCAAGCGGCGTTCCGGCGACGGGCTGGTTCGCCAGGAGCGTTGACTCCACGGTCGCCCACGACGGCGAAACAGCGGCAAGGCAGAGGGCCGCGACCGCGATCCAGCGAACCGCGTGTCCGGCCCATCCGGGCGGACGCCACGGTCCACCCCTTCGTTTGGCGTTTGTCATGTATGACCTCCTTCAGAAATAAGCCTGTTAGCCCGTATTCCTCATAGTCCTTACTCCTGCGGAACCGGAAAGGGCCGAGGCTTCTGCGTAGCGCTTGGTTCGGGTACTCAACGTGCCGTCAAGTACGTTTCCGCGCCCTGAAGGGCAGGGAGAAGTGAAACGTTTTGCGTCTTACGTCTTACCTCTACCCTTCCTCGCTCACAACCTGCCTCCGCCGGCCCCTCGCTGCGAACCACCATGAGAAAAGCGGGTTAACGGCCTTTCAGAGATAATAGCATCGCCGGGTGTTTCGGTACCACGGCGCCGCCGGCCGCCCCGCGCGGGTCGCGACCGGTTGGAACGGAGGACCGTTTTCTGCCAAAATATCGTCCGGCGGAAATACGTGAACACTATTACAGGTGACATTTTATGATTACCCTGCTTGATTACGGCGCCGGCAATGTCCGGAGCGTTCGAAACGCTATCCGAAAACTCGGATACGGCGTCCGGGACGTGGCGCGACCGGAAGATATCGAGAACGCGGAAAAACTGGTGTTTCCCGGCGTGGGAAGTTTCGGAACCGCCATGGAGCGGCTCGAACGTGACGGCTACCGGGAGCCGTTGATCAGCTATCTCAAGGCCGGGCGACCGTTTCTCGGTATCTGTCTCGGGCTTCAGACCCTCTTCGAGGCCAGCGAAGAGTCCCCGGGCGTGCCGGGCCTGGGGATCATTCCGGGAATGGTCCGTCGGTTCAGGGCGCCGGACTGTTCAGTGCCCCAGATCGGCTGGAACGGAATTCATATCCGGCGCCCGTCGGGGCTGTTTCAAGGATACGGAGGCGAAAAGCTGTACTTCGTGCATTCGTTCCGGGCGGAGGAGAACGACAGGAATCGCGACTGGGTGCTTACCACCACGGATTACGGCGAGCGTTTCGTAAGCGGTGTGGCGCGGGGGCAGGTGGCGGCCTTTCAGTTCCACCCGGAAAAGAGCGGTGCCGCCGGGTTGAGAATACTCGAGGCGTTTCTTCAGGATACGGGCCGGGCGGATACAGACAATGATGCAGGCAGTCACCCGGATGCGCCCCCGACCCGTATTGCAAAGCGGATAATCGCGTGCCTGGACGTACGCACCAACGACCGGGGGGACCTGGTCGTCACCAAGGGGGATCAGTACGACGTCCGGGAAGAGGGCGAAGTGCGCAACCTGGGTAAACCCGTGGAACTTGCCGGACGGTACTATGAAGAAGGGGCCGACGAGATTACGTTTCTCAATATCACCGGGTTCCGGGACTTCCCCCTGGAAGACCAGCCCATGCTCGAGGTGTTGAAGAAGACGTCGGAAAATGTGTTCGTTCCCCTTACCATCGGTGGAGGGATCCGGGAATTTACGGACAGCGCCGGGAGGCGGTATTCCTCTCTTGACGTTGCGTCGGAATATTTCCGCTCCGGGGCGGACAAGGTATCCATCGGAAGCGATGCGGTGGCGGTCGTTGAAGACTATCTGAAGACCGGCGAGAAAACGGGCCGGAGTTCCATCGAGCAGATTGCCCGGGTCTACGGCAACCAGGCTGTTGTTATCTCTATCGACCCGCGACGGGTCTATGTGACCTCGCCGGACGAGACGCCGCATGTCACGGTGAAAGCCCCTGTTCCGGGCCCGAATGGTGAACGGTACTGCTGGTACCAGTGCACGGTGAAAGGCGGGCGCGAGGGCCGCGACGTGGACGCCGTGGAACTTGCCCGGGCGGTGGAGGAACTGGGGGCAGGGGAGATCCTTCTCAACTGTATCGACCGGGACGGGACGAACAGCGGCTTCGAACTGGAACTGGTGCGGGCCGTGCGGGAGGCGGTAACGATACCCGTAATCGCGTCAAGCGGGGCGGGGTGCGTGGAGCATTTCGCGGAGGTTTTCCGGGAAACGGAGGTGGAGGCCGCCCTGGCCGCGGGAATTTTCCACCGCCGGGAAGTACCCATCGCGTCGGTGAAAGGGCATTGCCGGGAACATGGAATCGAGATCCGTTAACCCGTAACAGGAGGAAGGTGAGAAATGCGGATTAAGACCGTCCGGGCCGAAACTTCTTCCGTGCCGATCAGGATAACGTTCTATTTCGCCGAGGGCTGCTGGGTCTGCGACCAGGCTCAGGAGATGCTGAACGGCCTTCAGGCGAAGTACGCGCTGGATATCACCCGGGTCAATATCCATGAGGACGACGAACTCTACGATCTCTACCGATTCGATGTGCCGGTGCTGGAATTCGAAGACGGCTCCACGCTGTACCAGCGAATCCGAAAAAAAGATCTTCTGGCGAAGCTCGACGCCCTGGCCGGGGGATGAAAAATGAGGTTTGGGTTAACGGCCGTGTAGGTGAATTGTGAAGAGAAGGCACTGAGGCACTAAGGGGAACGTGCGGCCACAACCGCCGTGAAAGACAGGAAGACGTCAGACGGAAAACGGGAGACGTGAAAAGACTGTTTTTCGTAAATAGGTGTGATCATAACTTACATTCCGCTCTTTTGCGAACTGATTTCTCAGAATTAAATTCAGCGTAGAATCAATCGCTTACCGTCTGTTTGCCTTGTTCGAGTTTTTCCCC
>CAYYSS010000102.1:0-8418 GCA_964474325.1 uncultured Nitrospirota bacterium | reverse complement strand
CCGGCCTTGAGATCGCTTCCTTTCTTCCTTGCGTCGCTTGCCATGGCGAGGCTCACGAGAAGCGACTCGGGCGGCAGGTTCTCGGTGAAGAAGAGGCCGCCGCCTTCGGCCGTGCCGGTGTCGTCGTCGATCCGGACGTGGGGTTCCACCACGGTGGCGTTTCGCACGAAGAAGGCGAACTCGCCGTCGTTCAGACAGACGGTGTGCTTTCGTACCTTTTCGCGGAAGAAGTCGTGGGCCTTGCCCGCGGGAACCGCGTTTTCGGAGAGCCAGGCCGCAGTCTGTTCCAGGGCCTCGCGGCCCGATGCGTCGTGATCGTACTGGTAGGCCTCGAGGATGAGCTGGTTCTTGTCCTTGTCCTTGTCCTTGTCGAGCACTTCGTCGCTCGTGGTCACGCAATGGTTCCGGTCCACAGAAGAGGTCTCGATGCCATGTTCGATGCCGGCGGCATCGAGCAGGCGGGCCAGGCGCCCGAGGGCCGCCGGGCAGGTGGCGTAGACGAAGCCTTCCTTCAGCGAGCGGACCGGGAACAAAACGAGCTGGCCGTCGGCAAGGCTCAGCGCTCCGGCGTGATCGGCCGAGTTGCCGGCTTCGGGGCCGAAGATGAGGTCGGCCTCTTCCTTCAGGCCGTTTCCACTGGCCGCGTGGCGCATGGCGCCCTTGATGCCCGAGCCGGCGAACACGGGGTGGTCGCTGTGGCGCTCCCGCTGGATGGGGTTGTCGATCACCCCGAGAGTGGTCCCGGCTCCCATGTGGACCGGGCTTATTGAATAGATGAACATCGCTTGCCTTGCCGTAAACATTCCGCTTTCCTCCTTAGGCTGTTCCGAACCAGACACGGCCGAAGCCTTCCCTTCGGCGGCCGGCGTAGTCTTTGTCCTCGAAAAGAATCCCCTCTTCCCAGAGCGAAGTCAGCGATTCCGTATCGCCCTTCGTCACCTCGAACCAGTAGACCGAGCCTGCCGGGATCATGCGCTCTGCCGCCTTGGGCCTGTGCTTTGCAAGATCCCAGCCGCTTACCACCTCGTGGCGCGAGACGGCGGCCGCCGTGAGCCGGGCCTCGAGGCCGCCGCTTCGAAGGATCAGTGCCCCGTCTTTTCGCTCCACGCCCGGGGGAATCCACCCGGTGGGGGAGGGGCAGGGGCTTGCCAGGATCATGCGGAAGGCGCTCATACCCGGCCCCGGGCGGCCGAAATCTTCAACTTCGGGGTACGCAAGAATCTCCGCGCCCCGGCCGTCGCCGCCCAGCCGAACAAGGCCCGCCGAAGGAAGCTCGCCCCGGGCATGCTCGAAGGCGCAGACAAAACCGATATTGCCGGAAAGGGCGACAGCCTCGGTCGTGTAGATGCGGCCTTTTTCCGCGGTGCGCGTACGGCCGTCCAGGGCGATCCCGAGCCGGGGGTCGGTCTTCCAGAGTTCGGCCACGCTCTTTAGGTGCCCGCACTCGATGGGCCGGCCGGCAAGATGGGCCTTCAGGCCCTCGAAGCTGAGCCAGCAGCCGCCCTCGGGCTTGGCCGCCTTGCCGGTGCGAAGAACCGGCAGGGCCGGAAGCGCCTCGTCCATCGAGGAGGCGCAGCCCTCGAAACGGTCTCTCGGCTCGATGGCGAGACTGTGCGGCTCCGGCCCGTCGTCTCCGCCAAGGACCACCACGTCGGCCGGGGGCGGAAAGAAGAGCCGGTCGTGACCGTTTTCATCGGCCAGGGCCGTCCAGCGCAGCGTCAGGCCGCCGAAAAGCTCCCCGATCAGCTCCGGGCCGTTTTTCTTTTCGGCCGCCTCGGCCAGCCGCCCGGCGTCGGCGATGGCGCGGGAAACCACAGCGCCGGTGAATACCGAGGGCCAGGGCGGCATGAGCGGCTCGCCGTGGTCGCCCGGACCGCCGAAGAGACGGTTTCCGCGAAGATGAAGAATGTCCAGGGGACGAAACATGAGGGTCGTCTTCATGCGGCCTCACCTCCTTTTTCTGCATCTGCGCGCCGGGCGAGAAACTCGGCGGTGATGAAAAACTCCTGGAGCCACCGGTTCGGCGTCGCCACTTCGCCGCGTTTTCCATCGCGGATTTCCTCGTCTCCCCCGCATTTTTTCGATGTCTCCCTGAAACGCTTTTCGTGGTGTATGGCCAGTTCCGCCAGGCGCCGGCCGAGCGATTCGGCCCTGTCGCCCTTTACGCCCTGCCGGCCGAGCCGGAAGGCGATGTTCTTTTCGATGGCGTCCTGTTCGGGCGGGATGTCCCGGAGCTGGTCGTGGATGACATAGGCCGCGCGGCGCGATACCCCTTCCACCGCAAGGGCGTCCCGAAGATAGAGAAGGGCGCTCATGGTGGTATCGGCAAGACAGGGCTCGCCGCCATCTTTCCACCATTTGCCGACCAGGTGCGAGGTGCCGCCCGCGCGCTTTTCTATGGTGAGGCAGAAGGCGTCGCGGCCGCCCGCATCTTTCGCCCGCCGTTCGGCCGAGCGGAGGCTTCGAAGCACGCGGCCGAGCGGGGCCTTGTGGTGGGCGATCACCGCGCCCATGGAGGCCGTGGCCCCGGGCCCCATGGTGGCGTAGAGCCTCTTTTTGCCGCCTGCCGAGAGGAGGGCGTAGCCCTTGGCAAGCCGGATGTCCGGCCCATCCGCCGGCCGGCCCGTGAGACTCTGCCAGTCGTCGGCGCTGCTCAGGAGAACACCCGAATAGAGCGCGCGCAGGGCGAGCATCAGGCCGGGCAGGTCGGGCAGGCTCACCATGGCCATGAGGTCGTCGCCACCGGCATAGATGAGTTTTCCGGTGAAGATTTCCTCCACCACGGTCCGGGCCAGCGCGAGGGAGAAATGATTGAGCCCCCGCGATATGCCCTGGTGCCGGGCCGGGGTGTTCAGCCGCCTGGCCGAAAGAAACCGGCCGATCTCCGAGTCCTCGCCGAATTCCCGGGCAAGGAGGTCGGCGGTGCGGCTGTGCAGGATCTCGCGGTAGGTGGGCAGTGTGTCGGGTTTCAGCCCCGAGACCCACTCGCCCATCCGGTCACCGTCCATGAGCACGAGGGCGTAGTAGGCCTCGGGATCCGCGCCGAGCAGATTCTTGACGATCCCGCGGTCTTTCTGCTCCTGAACATCGTCCGTCTCGTCCCGGTCCGTCTCGTCCCGGTCGGCCAGGGTGTCGAGAAACACCGGAAGCCTCGCAAGGGCGTCATAGAGCTGATCGTTTTCCTTTTCGAGGTGACTCAGCTTCTTCCACAGCCGGCGGGGGAATGCCGCCCGGTTCATGCCGTTGGTCGAGGCCGCGAGCCGCCGGACATCGTCGCCGTGTTTTTCCATGATCTCGCCGGCCCGGCCGAGCGCGGCCTCGATGGACGGAGCAAGGGCCATGGTATGCGTGGAGACCACGAAACGCGAGCCGCCCGCGCCGATCTCCTCGGGGTAGATCGAGGGCCAGAAGCGCTTCAGGGTACACCAGGCGCAGAGATGTTCACCTTTCCGGACCGGGCCCGCGCCTTCTTCGCCGAGGCGTTTCCACGGGTCGCCGTCTGCCTGGGAGCCAAAGGGAACGGCGAGCCTGTCGCGGTTGTCCGTCAACCACTCGCGCTCGCCGCAGGCCGTGCAGCGGTAGCCCTCCTGGGGGAGGTTTTCGAAGGGACGTAGGGACTTCGTTGCGGCGTGGAAGCGGTCCGAAAGACCGTAGAGCCGGAAGTAGGCCGCGCCGGGGTTCGGCCGATAGAAGGCCCAGCCGCCCTCGGGGTCGCGAGCGGGCCGGGAAAAGACGTCCCAGGTGCCGTCGATCTCTCCTGCCGGGTCGGAGCCCTCCGGGTGGAAGCGGCCGAGCATCTCCATCAGGCGGCCCACGTCCACGCGGCCGTCGGCCTCCCCGACCAGGGACCATGGAATCGAGGTCCAGTGGATCTCGGGAAAACCCTGCATCTGCCGTTCGACCTGTTCCTTTGCGACGTCCGGAATCACCGTCCGCCCGGCCTTCCGGAAGAACCGTTCGGCCGCGGCCTCGGCGCGATCCCTTGCCCAGCGGGTGACCTCGTCGGCGATCTTTTTTCCGATCTCCCCGGCCCGGCCGGCGGGCACCAGCGCGAGAAAGCGGTTCGGAAGGGCCGCGGCCATGCGCGGGTCGCGGTCGAGGGCTCCGGGGGAGCCGTCGGAACGTTCCCATGGTTTGCCTTCGTTCTCCGGCCAGAGGCCCTGTTCCGCGAGCCACTGGTCCATGGCGGGCACGCCGTGCAGGTCGGGAAACAGGATGCAGTCGGGCCCGAACTTCTCGACGACGGGCCGCATGGCCTCGAAACTCATCCGCGACAGGAAATGCGATCCGGCCCAGAGATCCGAGGTGGAGCGGGCCTGGGCGATGAAGCCCTGGACCGGGCCGAGGCTCACCGCGAGAAGCGCCGGAACATCGCCCGTGGAGAAGATCGAGCCGAGGGCCGAGGAGAGTTTCAGGTGGTCCCAGATCGTGTGGTCCGGGCTCCGCGTGTCGGCCGGAAGAACCTGCCACAGGAGGTTCAGATCCTTTGCCGGGGTTTCGGGCCCGAAGCGCCAGAAGCGGAAATAGGTCTTCCGGTAATCCGGGCCCGCGCCGTTTTGCACGATGAAGTCCTTGAAGTGATCGAGGGAGACGGCCTCGAGTTCGCCCACGGAGGCGTCTTTGAAGGTGCCGGTGATGTTCACGTGAAGGCCCGGCGAGACCGGATGGACGATCTCAGGATCCTTCGTGAAGCTGACCGATGCCCAGGCCGGGTAGCGCTCGCCCTGCTTCCAGGGCAGCTCGGCGCGGTCGGCGGCCGCGGCCCAGTGGTCGGCCCGCTCGACGGCCGGGCCGAGTTCGCCCGGGATCCGGTCCGAGCCGAAAAGCTCCCGGCAGAGTTCCTTGACCGTTCCCTCTTCATGGCTTTTACCCCGCAGGAGCACGAGGGCCTTTTCCGCCGGATCGTGCACCCAGGCGGCGAGCTTGGTTTTCCAGAAGTCGCTATTCGTCATTTCGCGCCTCCACGAAGAATCTTCCTGGAATATGCATCCGATTGGTCAAGGGCTTCGCTGATCTTTTCCCAGGCTTCGGCGAGGAGTTCGCCGCTTAAGGTTTTCCCGCTGGCTTCCGGCAATCGATGTGGCATCGCGAAGATCCGAATTCCGAGTTTACCTTCGTCGTTCTCAAATACTTTCCAACACAAAGGACTCGCCATGCGGCCATTTCCCGCAAATCCCAATGTACTGCGCAGATCCCGTCCCTGAACCATTTTCAGCGCGGTTCTGACGTTTCGCCGATCTATGGCAACCTTTTGCATCGTGCGGTCCCACGACGAGAAAAACCGTGAGCTTTCCCAGATGCATAAACCGTTCTTGTCTCTTCCCAGTGATAACGCCCAGTCCTGATTCAAGCATGCCCGGACCGGTCTCGCATAACGTAGAATCTCCGCATCTGTCAGGGGCTGAATGTTATTGACTCTTAAGGAACCCCACGCTCCGCGAGCGCGGCTTCCGATTGTACCGAAAAAATCGATGCACTTTACGGTGCTTTCTATTCGTGCATAGTACTTTTTTGGAACGCGAATCTGGAGCACGCGGGCTCTTTCGGCAGCGTCGGCCTTTATTCCCTTGCGGTCAGGTTGGTTGTTTCCCCTTCGTGCGATTCCGAACCACGCGTAGCTTGTCGCAAGGTTTGTTTGCAATGGTTGTACGCCGTCTTGAGAGCCCGCTCCCCAGGGCTCTTGCCGATTGTCAGAATCCGCGGTTAACCGTAAACGCACCAGACTCTTGCTGTAATCGGCGACATCCTTGTTTCCTTCCCGGTGAGAGAGCCAGGCATTGCCGAACAACAGCCCTTCCTCCCGACGCATCTCGGCAATATTGACGTTAAATTCCTTATCTGCCGCATACGCCACGCGCCACCACTGCCGAAGCAGGGCCTTGAAGGGCGGGGTGCGCCACTGGCCCCTCTGCTCCGCGTTCCCCAGGAATGCCGGGGTGATGAATTTCACCGTGTATTCGAGTTTTTCCATCCTTTTGCCCCCTTTGCTCCCCGCTTGTCCGCCCCCTGCGGCCGTACGCTCCTTCGGACCATAGTGTTTCATACCTTTTCTTCCTTGTGTGGACAAACAATATTGTCGTTTCCGTCAGTCTTCCACCTGCACCATGTCTCCCGGGGCGGCGATTCCGTACCGGGTCTCGGCGTACCGGCCCGTAGCCACGATCCGGGCCGGGCCGTCCGCGCCGCCGGGGAGGGCGTCCGCCAGTTTCCGCGTGATCTTCGAACGGTTTTCCCGGAAAAAGGCCGCGTCTTTCTTCCGGATGCCGCCGGCCATGTTGTCGAAATAGCCCGAGGAGCGCCCGACCACGCGTCCGTAATATTCGAGAAAACGATCGACTGCAGGCGGCGCCGTGAGTTCGTCCGGGGCGAGAAAACAGCGGGCACAGCCCCGGCAGGCCTTTTTCGCGCAGGCCTTCCGCCGCTCGGCGAGCAGGGCGTAGAGGGCGATCTCCGTGGGGCGGAGTTTCGCTTCGTACTCTCCCACCGAAACCGTGCGCCGGCCGAGGGAAACCCGGACGGGCCCGGAGGGGCAGGCGTCCACGGCCTCCTGGACCCCGTTTACCAGGGCCGGGTAGTCCCCGGAGCGGCCGGCGAGATGCTTGCGCAGTCTCACGAAGGGGATCTCGTGGAGTTCCACGCGGACCTTCTCCGCGGGGATATTCCGAAGCCGCCCCGACCGGTCCCGCAGGCGATAGCGCTTCCGCCCGGGGGGCGGGTAGAAAAAATCCGGCGAGGATTCCACGGCTTCGCTCACGAGGACGTGGGAGAGCCGGTCCCCGGGCCGGCCGTAAAGCTGGAAAGCCACGGCCAGGAAGACCCCCATGGTCTTCCTTCCCCCGGCCACGCTTCCGAAAAGATCGAGATCGGGGTCGGCGGTGAGCCGCCGCACCACCCCGAGAATCTCCCGAAGGGCCCCGGACCCGCTTTCCTCCGACCGGATATCGTCCAGGGGCCGTCCGGCGCCGAGAACCGTGATGGTGCCTTCGTCGAACCGGGGGCGGGGCAGTCCGTAGTCTTCACAAAAGCGGCGGACCGCCCCGGGTCTTCCGCCCTGCCCGAGCAGGGTCTCCCGGACCCGGCGAAGCCCCGCCTCGGTGGTGACCAGGTGGATCTCGTCGAACAGCACCCGGGGACGCCGTGCGGCGTAGGCGCAGAGGGTCTCCGTCACCACCTGGGGCGAAAGCCCCACCGCCGCAAGAAGGGCCCGTCTCATCCGACTTCCTCGATCACGTAGCGTCCGAGACCGAAGGTCGTGTTCTTGCCCGCATGGACGAGTTCACCGACCCTGAGCAGGGGGAGAAACGCACCGAGACCCTCCCCTTCGAAAACGACGCGACCCATGAGGCCTCCGAAGGTCATCGCCGTCTTTTGCCGCGTGGAATAACGCTCCCATTCATGCCATCGCATTTCGTCGGTATCCGCGGAAACGGCCGCCGCCTCGTCGAGTAAGGGCCGGATGTCCCGTTCCCAGGGAGGCGCCCCTCCGCAATGAAAATACGAAAGAAGCCCGGCCCGGCGGAAAAGGGAACGTACAAGGGTGGAGAAGTCGAGCCGGGTACAGAGACCCCCCTGGGTTTTTATCCGGAGGGGGGTCTGAAAACGGAGGACGATCCGCCGGGCTGCGGGCGGATCCTCCCTCAGGCGCCGGGCCGAACAGGTTCGAATCGTCCCCTCGCCGCCGCGGCAGATAACTTCGTAAGCCCCGGAATCGTTTTCGGCCTCGATTCTGGCGACCCGAGCCTTGCCTTTTCCTTTTCCGATCCCCGCCTCGCCCATCCGATCGAGGGCGTATACGAAATAGGGAAGAAGTTCACGGGCCTTTTGTCCGATAAGCACGAGGTCGAACGAGAATTCCTCGCCGGGCTTCACGGAACTCCGCCGGTCCTCAATATCGGGAGAAATCACATAAGGGTTCGGGACCCGGTTGTAGCCGGGCATGACCTTTGCCCCGGGTCGGGGAGCGGTTTCAAAGACGTAAGGATAGGCACAGTGGGTCCGGAGAAGGCAGTCGCCGCATTCCTTGCGTCGAAGGGCACAGGATATCTCCCGGTACGCATAGCCGAAGGCCCCCCGGAAGGTTGCTCCGCGGTAGCGGGGAAAGCCCACGGAATGCCGGGCCTCGAAGACAACCCGCAGACTACGGGTTTCCGCAAACAGACAATCCAGCGTTCCATCCACCTTGGGCAAGATTTTCCTTCCCGCCTCTTCCTTCACTCCGCTCCCCCCCGAAAAAGAATAGCGAAAATCCTCTATGACGACCTTTTTACTTTAATATATGCCACCCTAAAACGCAAGCTGGTCACCATCTTATCCCAGCTCACCAGTGTGTCTTGTTTTACCATCTTCCGTCTTCCCCCGTCGTTTTTTCAGTAGTTGTGTAATATCTTACTATCTTGTTTACACCTCTACTTCATATTT
>CAYYSS010000101.1:0-8515 GCA_964474325.1 uncultured Nitrospirota bacterium | reverse complement strand
AGGTATTCGACGAAAGGTGTCAATGAGGAGATCGGTGGACTTCTGGTCATTACGCCGCTTTATCTCGGGGCCCTTGTTATCGTCGTCGCGATCATCATTTATATCTTCTTCTTCAGGAACGTGGGGTATCCCCTGGAGGCGTTGAACGCCGCGATCGAACGGGTCGGTCGTCGCGATCTGACCGTCACCCTGCCTGCGGACCGCGAGGACGAGGTGGGAAAGCTCTACCGGTGGTTTCAGTTTCTTATCGACAGGCTTCGCGCCGCGATGAGCCGAATCGGCACCACGTCGGTCGACGTCTCCATGGCCATCCGTCAGATCGAAGAGTCGTTTGAGACCGTAGAAGAGGGCACGAGAGGGCAGTTCCAGGCCGTCGAGGTTATGGACTCCATGGTCAAAGGGGTGGATGCGGCGCAGGGGGATATTCGGGAAAGCACCCGTACCCTGTCGGCCCTGTTTCAGGAAAACGTCTCCTCTCTTCAGGAGGTGCGAAGCACGATGAACGAGATCGCCAGTACCACCGGCGAGCTGTTCCAGACCATTGACGATGCCTATGCGGCGGTTTCCCAAGTGTCTCACTCCGCCCGGGAGATCACGCGGAGTGCTGAAGACCTGAACCGGGAAATCGAAGATACATCCTCTGCGGTGGACGAGATAGATGCTTCGGTGCGGGAGGTGGAGATCAATGCGCGGCGTTCCGCGGACGCCGCCCGGGACGTGGCCCTCAAGGCCACGGATTCGGGCAAGCGGGCGGTTGAAGAAGCGACCGTGGGCATCGATACGATTCGCCGTGAGGTCGAGGCATTTTCGGCGATTGCCGCACGGCTGGGACAGCGATCGAAGGATATTGAAAAGATCCTGTCCGTTATAAAAGAGGTAACGGAACAGACCAATCTCTTGAGTCTGAACGCGGCCATCCTGGCGGCCCAGGCCGGGGAATACGGCAAGGGGTTCGGTATCGTCGCCGATGAGATCGGGAGCCTTGCGGAGCGGACCGCGGTCTCGACCCGGGAGATCGGGGGCATCATCACGACGATCAAAGGGGATATTCAGGAAGCCGTTGATACCACGGCCCGGGGAATCGAGCGGGTCAAACGGGGGATCGGCTTGGTAAGTCAGGTCGGCGGGGCGTTGGATGAGATCATCACGTCCTCCGGGCAGGCGGTTGAGAACGCCTCGCTTATCGAGCGGGCCACGGCGGACCAGAGCGCGGGCATTGCCCTCATTTCGGCGGCGGTGGAGCGGGTGCGGGACATGACGGACCAGGTCGCGCGGTCACTCGTCGAGCAGGACCAGGGTCACGGACGGCTCATCCAGATCGTGGGAGAAGTGAAAGAGGTGGCCGACGTACTTCGTAAAGGTATCGAAGAGCAGAACCTGGGTATTCAAATGATCGCCCGGAATATGGAACTGACCAACGAGAAGGCGGGCCAGATTTCGGAGCAGACGGAACTTCAGGGCCAGGCCGCAGAGGGGCTCGTAAGCGGTATCGAGAAGATAAGGGAATCGGGTGAACGCTCTCTGGCGATCGTCGGGGAAATGCGCACGAGTCTCCGGACCCTCGTCGGTGAGGTGGAGCTTATGCGCCGGGAAGTGGAGGGGTTTAAGCTCCGATGAGTCCGGACCGGAAGTACGCGATTGTGCGTCTCGGGAAAGAAAACTACGGGATTTCCATCGGGCGCATGGTGGAGATCCTGAAACGCCAGGACGTGGTGGCGCTTCCGGATCTGTCGTCGTCCGTACTCGGTGTGATTCACCTCCGGGGCAAGGTGGTTCCGGTTGTCGATCTGCGAATTCGATTTCGGGTAAGCCCGGGCGTCGACGCCAAGGACCGGATTGTAATCGTACGGACGGGACGTGAACGGGTCGGATTTGTGGTCGACGACGTAATCGAGATCGCCTCGTTCCCCCGGGAGGCGGTGAATCCTCCCCCCGGGGTCGTTACGGCGGGGATTAAGTCCGAGTATCTCGAAGGAATCACCTATTACGCGGGAGGTATGGTCGTCCTTCTGGATCTGGACCGGATCCTGGCCGCCGACGAAGTCGATCAGATACGGGAGGCAATCGACGATGACGCCGCATGACGATCTCGCCAAGGGGGAACCAGGACTCCGGGACCCAAACCCGGAAATACGGCTCGAGCTGATCCGCCGGATCAGGGAACGGGGCGATGCGCCGGCCCGAAGGCTTTTGTTGGAACTCGTTCAGGATGAAGACTGGCGTGTCCGAAAAGCCGCCGTGGATGCGATTGTCGCCGCGCCGGACGAAGCGTTAATAGCGGGTTTGATCGAGACCCTTTCCATTGAAGACAACGCCGGAGCCCGGAACTCGGCCATCGAGGCCCTCACCCGTCTCGGTTCCGAGGCCACGGGGGCCCTCAGCGAAGGATTCCGCCGCGGCGGGACCGACGAGCGCAAATTCATTATCGATATTCTCGGCGAGATTCGCGATCCCGCTTCTCTGACGCTCATGCTTGAAGCGCTTGGCGACGAGGACGACAACGTCAAGGCTTCGGCGATCGAACACCTGGGAAAGATGGGCGAGTCGTCGGTGGTGGACCATTTGATCGATATCCTCCAGAGCGGCGAGTTCTGGATGGCATATCCCGCCGCCGATGCCCTGGGGCTTATCGGCGACGCGCGGGCAGTCCCCGCGCTCATTGAAGCGCTGGAAAAAAAGGCTCTCCGCGAGCCGGTCGTACGGGCCTTGGGCCGGATCGGTACGCCGGCGGCCCTCCCCCATGTCGCCCGGCTCTTTGCCGAGGGCGCGAAAGTCGTCCAGGAAGAATCCCTGCGGGCGCTCATGCGGATTATTCTCAACGGGGACGAGCAGGTTTCGGATACCCTTCGGCGGATCTGGGGCGAGAACGCGCCCCGCCTGCTTCTGCCCTTTACGCGGGACGACAAGGTCGACCTGAAAAAGGCCGCCCTGCTGGTTCTCGGTGTTCTGAAAGACGTCTCGACCATCGCCCCCCTTCTTGAACTGGTCGGGGACGAGGAACTGGGTGGTGAAGTGATTCGGGTGTTGACGCGGATCGTGCGGTCCGCCCCGGAAGAATTCCTGCCCTTTTTCGACGATGACCTGCCTCTTCACCGCCGGACGGTCGTTCGGGTGGCCGCCGAGTCCCGGGACGAACTCTTCCGTGTGCCTCTGCGAAAAGTACTCCGGGATGACGACGGGCACGTGCGGGCCACGGCGGCCGTGGGTCTTGCCATGTTTAACGACGTGACCTCCGTCGATGAGATCCGGAACCTCCTGGTGGATCCGTATGAAGACGTCCAGGAAGCCGCGGTACAGGCACTGGTCATGTTCGGGGATGCGATCCCGCGGGAACTGGTGTTTGAGGGTATTGTCTCGCCCGACGCCCGCCTGCGGCGCAATTACGCCCGCCTGATGGGGTACCGGAAAATGGACGACGAACAGTCCCTCGAGGCGCTGGGTTTCGCCCTCAAGGACGGCGAGCCCTCGGTGCGAACCGCGGTAGTCGCGGCCCTTACGACCATCGGGGGCGAGGATGCAAAGAAAATTCTGATCCGGGCACTTACGGACGAGATACCGGATATACGCCGGGCGGCGGCTTTGGCCCTGGGGGATATCGGCGGTGGAGAACTCGTGGAATCGGTGGCGCTCCTGGCCGAGGATCCCGACGATTGGGTCCGGGCCGCGGCGGCCACGGCGCTGGGGAATCTCGGCGGCGTTGACGGACAGGAGACACTTATTCGTTTTCTGGACGACGAATCGGGACTGGTTCGCACCACGGCCGCCGAGTCCCTGGGTCGTGTCGACGGCGGGGCTGCGTGCGATGCCCTGACTGCGCGGCTCGACGACCCGGATCCTGAGATGAGGAGGACCGTTGTCGAGGCCCTCGGCGAAATGGGCGCCGCGTCGGCGGCCGGACGGATACGAGGGCTTCTCGACGACGTCAATTGGGCGGTGCGGAAGGCGGCGGCGGAGACATTCATGCGACTTGACCCGGAGTCGGCCCGCGACGTTCTCATGGAGCGGCTGAACGAGGAGTCCGACGATACGGTGATCGAGACCCTGAGGAGGATTCTGGGTGTTTGAACGGGAGGTCTGCATCCCTCTCCCGGACGACGTCTTTCGCCTGCTTCGGGATTATGTGTACGACTATTGCGGTATTTTCTTCGATGCCGACGCCAAATACCTCCTTGAGCGGCGTCTCAGCCGACGTTTGAAGCTGCTCCATATGAAGGATTTCAAGGAGTATTACCGTTTTCTCAAATACGATCGCAGACGGGACGAGGAAATGACCAAGGTGGTCGACGTCCTTACGGTCAACGAGACCTATTTCTTCCGAGAGGCCGCTCAGCTCCGGGCGTTCAGCCGGGAGATACTGCCCGAACTGAAAAAAGAAAACGTGGGGACGAGGAAGCTCCGCATCTGGTCCGCGGGCTGTTCTACGGGGGAAGAGCCCTATACCCTTGCGATTCTCGTCCTGGAAAGCGGTCTTTTCACAGGCTGGGACGTTCAGATCATGGGGAGCGATATTAACCAGCGCGTCCTCCAGGCCGCCCGCCGGGCCGTGTACCGGCGGAATTCCTTCCGGGTCACCGAGAAGGCGCTTACGGAACGGTATTTCGAAGAAGACGGGGAGGGTGCCTGGCGCGTCCGACCCGCGGCCCGCCGGCTCGTTGAGTTCAGTTGTCTCAATCTGGTCGACCCCTTGAAAATCAGGCTCATTGAAACCATGGACGTGGTGTTCTGCCGGAACGTCTTTATCTATTTCGGGGCCGAGGCCCGTAAAAAGGTCGTAACGAGCTTCCGTGATCGTCTCCGTCCCGGGGGCTATCTCCTTCTCGGACATGCCGAAAGTCTCATGAACATATCCACGGATTTCCGGCTTCGGCATTTCCGCGAGGATATGGCCTATCAGAAGCCGCCGGAGATCTCCCATGACTGATCGGCACGGGGTCAAGGTCCTGGTGGTGGACGATTCGCCGTACAATCGTCAGACGATCCGGCACATTCTCGAATCCGATGAGCGGATCCGGGTTGTCGGCGTCGCCTCAAACGGCCGGGACGCTATCGGCAGGATTCAGCGGTGCCGCCCCGACGTTATCACCCTGGACATCCACATGCCCGTCATGGACGGCTTCGAAGTGCTTCGTTGGCTGATGGCCAACAATCCAATCCCGGTGATAATGGTGAGTTCCATTGCCGATCGGGCAACGGTTTTCCGGGCCCTGGAGATGGGTGCGGTGGACTTTGTACCCAAACCGACGCGGCGGCCCACCCCCGAGCTTAAGGGGATGGAGGTCGATCTTCTCGAAAAGGTCCTCATGGTCTCGGGACTTGCCATGGAAAAAGTCCTGAAACGGGGCGCCAAAAAGGCGCCGGCGGCACCGGCAAAAGTGCGGGCGCCCGTGCCCCGGCGAAAGATACGGCTGGTTGCCATAGGCGCCTCAACCGGAGGGCCCACGGCGCTTCAGACCGTTCTCACCGCACTACCGGAGAACCTGGACGCCGGGGTGGTCATCAGTCAACACATGCCCACGGGCTTTACACGGCCCTTTGCGGAGCGGCTCGACGGGCTTTCCCGGTTGTCGGTAACCGAACTCCGGGGGGTGGAGACGATCGAACCGGGGACGGCTCTGGTTGCGGCGGGAGGGTCGAATCTCGAGGTGGTGCTGGTCGACGGCAGACCCCACGCCCGTTCGGTCGCGCCTGCCCAAACGGACCGCTACGTCCCGTCCGTCAACGTCATGCTCACGTCGGCGGCCAGGGTTTTCGGCCCGGGAACGCTGGGGATAGTTCTTACGGGAATGGGGTCCGACGGGAAAAAGGGAATGTTGGAAATTAAGGCGCGCGGCGGGTATACTATTGCCGAATCGGAAGAAACGGCGGTCGTTTTCGGTATGCCGCGGGAGGCAATCAACGCCGGTGCAGCCGAGAAAATACTGCCCGTCGAGGCTGTCGGGGACGAAATCCGGAGACTCTGCGGTACCATACGACATGGTGGTACCATACGACATGACTGAACAAAGCAACCAAGAGAGTTCCATTTTGAAGAAAGCCGAAGATTTCCTGCAGGTTTTTCGGAAGGGTGAGGAGTTTACTCAGGAAATACTCAAGGAAAACGAACGTCTCAGGTTCCGGATTGCTGAACTGGAGGGCGACGCCCGCAAGTCGTCCGACGAGACCCGAATACATAACTACGAGGAACGGATCCGCCTCCTGGAAGAAGAGAACCAGGAACTCCGGGAACGGATGAGCCAGGTGGAGGCCGAAAACAAGGACTTCGCCGTCCGGTACGTTGAAGTGGAGGCGGAAAACAACAGCCTGGCGAATCTCTATGTGGCGAGTTATCAGCTCCACTCCACCCTTGACTTCGACGAAGTCCTTAAGATCGTTCTCGAGATTATAATTAATCTGGTGGGAGCGGAACGCTTCGGCGTGATGCTCATGGACGAGCGGGAAAACGAGCTTCAAGCGGTTATCGCCGAGGGTATGCGCCTGGAGGACCTGCCGCCGGTCAAGGTGGGCGAGGGGCTCATAGGTTCGGTTGCGCGGGAGGGAGAGAGTTATTTCTCCGAAATACCCGAGGAGGGCTCCGATGATGTGTCCCGTCCCATTGTCTGTATCCCGCTTAAGATCAAGGAACACGTACTGGGCGTCATTGCCATTTACCGCCTGCTTATTCAGAAGGACCGATTTACCAATGTGGATTACGAGTTGTTCAATCTTCTTGCCGGACACGCGGCTACGGCGATATTCTCCGCCAAACTTTATACCCAATCGGAGCGCAAGCTCACCACGATCCAGAGTTTTCTGGAACTCTTGAAAGAAAAACCGAGGGGTTAAGATGCCGAATATTCTTGTCGTGGAAGACTCTCCGACGATGAGGCAACTTATATCGTTTGCCCTGAAACGCGTACCTGGATCCAAGGTCGTGGAGGCCACCGACGGCGTCGATGCGTTGAAAAAGCTTGCCCAGGACAAATTCGACGTCATCCTTGCGGATATTAATATGCCCGTCATGGACGGGCTTAAACTCACGGGGCTTCTCCGAAACGATCCGCAGTACAGGGAAATCCCCATTATCATCATCACCACCGAGGGCGCGGAGGAAGACAAAAAACGGGCGCTTTCCCTCGGGGCCAGCGCGTACCTTTCGAAACCTATCCAGACCCAGGAATTGCTCCGTCTCGTCAAAGGCTATCTCGGAGTGTAGCCGTACACGCCGTCTCGGAACTGATCATGCGCGAGCAAGTTTCGTGGACGTGGGACGGCGGCCCGGCCGCCCGCCGGATGACGGCACGGGGGCCCGCATGAGCGTACTCGTCGTCGGGGGCGCGGCGTATGTGGGGTGTCACGTGGCACGGGCCTTGATTGCCGCCGACAACAGCGTGGTAGTGTTCGATTCTCCGGAACCCGGCCGGGATTGGGTCGATACCGGCGCCGAGATCGTCCGGGGAACGGCCGAGGACCAGGCCCTGCTCACGACGGTTCTGGAACACGGCGGGATCGATACCGTGGTCTGGTGTCCGCCTGACTCCCTCACCTCCCCGGGTACACCCCTCGAACTCTATCGGTCGGGCTTCGGCGGGATGTTGGCGCTTGCGGAGTCCTGTCGGCGCAAAGGGGTCGAGCGCTTTGTGGCGGTTCTCGGGGGTGCGGTCTACGACCCCGACGATACCGGGCGTGTGCCGTTTATCCCGGGTACGCACCCCGACCGGTCAAGGGGGGCGATCTGGGGTATGGTGGAACAAAGTCTTGCGGATATGGCGAAGGCGGGTGTCATGGAGTATGTCGCGATCCGCCATTGTCACGTGGTCGGCTCGGCCGAAGATCTTCTGGAAGGGGCGCCGATACCCCGGCGCGACAATGCGCTGGACGGCGCGTTGCGGGCCGCCCTGGGTTCTCGGGCCGCGTATCGGATTTACGGCACGAACCATGACACCCCGGACGGTACCATGGTAAGGGATTACATCCACGTGGAGGATCTTGCCGACGGCGTTGTCTGCGCCGTTTCATACCTGATGGAGGGCGGCACCAGCCTGGCCATCAATTGCGGATACGGAAAGGGTTTCTCGGCGCGGAGCATCGGTGAGCGGGTGCGCCGGGTGTCGGGCGTAGAGTTTCCCATTGTCGAGCAGGAATCCATACCCGGAGACGTCCCCCGTATCGTATTGGAGGCGGCCCGCTTCCGCGACGTTATGGGGTGGTCTCCCCGGTTCGGCGAGGGGCTCACTCCCTTGGTGAGGCGTCTGTGGCGGACGGAAAAAAAACGCGAGCGCCGGTTCGCCGGCAGGCTTTGAAAGGATATTTGAAGTCCCGGACGGCGACGGGTGTTCCGGGAACCAAACGTCCGGCACAGGACCACGGGGTATAACGTGCCGAAGGCATCGAGAAGCCGTGTCGAAGGAGATCTGGACTTCTATCCTATTTTCGATCTCCTTCAATGGCTCGAGCAGTCGGGAAAAACCGGAATGCTGAGGATCACGGGGGGGGAGGGAGAGCGCAACCTGTGTTTCCGTGACGGCCGAATCATCTT
>CAYYSS010000100.1:0-8521 GCA_964474325.1 uncultured Nitrospirota bacterium | reverse complement strand
AGGCAGGCTGGGTGCGTTTGGGTGGTCCGGTGGGCCTGCCCCTTCTGTTCATCTTTATTGGCGGCGCGGTGTGGCTGCGGCGACGGAATCGGTGATGCTCTGGACGGCGGGAAGGATTCACCGGCGTGGCTGACGCCCTGCGGCGCCGGTACCGTCTGACCGGCATTTTGCTTCTCGGCCTGGTGCTTACCGGCGGATACTATTTCGGGGCGGTGATGCCCGCCGCCGAGGAGGCTCGGCTGATGCGGGTCTTCGAGAGCAGGTTTTTTCACCTGGATCCCGGACGGATCCGGCTGATCCAGATACGGGTTGGCCAAGATCGGCTGGATATCGGGCGCAGGGGTGGGGGGTGGGTGCTTGCCGGGACCGTTCCGGCTGATCAGGGTGCCGTGGACAATCTGCTTGACGCCTTGGCGGACGGTCGCCTTATAAAAGTGGTGGGGGAAGGTCGGGAACTGGAGCGCTTTGGTCTTGACCGACCCGAGATCAGCGTGACCGTGGGACTGGCGGACCAGGCGGAGACCCTTCTCCTGGGAGACACCAGTCCCACGGGGGATGGTTTCTACGGCTATGCGGGTTCAATGGACCGGGTCTTCGTGGTGGACCGGGAGTTTGTTTCCGCCTTGCGGGAGAGTATGCTGAACCTCCGGGAACGGCGTATTTTCGGTAATTTGGGCGAGCCGGTCATGGGGTTTCGCATCGAACGGAATAACGATACTGTGGAGGTGGCGCGGCATCCGGAGGGATGGCGAATGATCAGTCCCTTCCCGGGCGAGGGAAACACGAGGGAGATCAATGCCCTGATATCGATGATTAGACGTACAAAGGCCATGGGTTTCGTTCCCTGGTCCGACGCCTTCAGGGACATCGACTGGCATCTGCGGCTGATGCTGTTCGGCAGGGGGGGGCGGATTTTGCGGGACGTGACCGTGTGGTTCTGGGGTAACACCGCAGATACGGGCATGCTGATCCATGAAGACGGGGCGCCGGAGGCGGCCCGGGTACGGCGGGAGTTCTGGAATGCCCTTGTCGCGCCGGCGTCGGACTGGGCGGACCGCCGCCTCTTTGGCGACGGGATCCGTGACGCGTCGGTCCTGCGGTTTTTCGTGGACGATGACTGGATGGAATTCCGAAACGACAGGGGCCGGTGGCTGGCTGACGGAACGTTACTGAACCGAGAGACCATCAAAGATCTTATCTCCCTGCTCGGCAAATGGAACGCGTCGGTGCTGACGCCGGAACGGCCGGAAAACGGTAAAAGGATCTTCGCGGCGGAATTCCGGCGGAAGAACCGCGTTGTGGAACGGCTGGAGGTATTCGATATCAACCGGGATTATCTGGCCTCCGAAACGTCCGTATTTGCCATTGTAACCCCGGGCAGGCCCGAGACCGAAAAAGTTGATTTCCTGCTTGGTCGCACGAGCAGGCTCGGGCCCGGAGTCGTGATCGACTCCCGGTCGCTCAAGCGGGTTGTCGCGGCGATCCGGAAGGTGGGGCCATGACCCGGGCGCATGGGTGGAACCCGCTGAGGACCGGACCGGCGGCATGTTGGTCGCGCGCCGTTACGGCGTTCCTTTTCGGCACGGTTTTAGCGGCAACAGGATGCGCGGGAAGGGAGACCGAGATCGGCAATACCGTGCGGGCATACAATCAGCTGAAACTCGAGGCCTTCGTGAGCGGCAATCCCGAGGTGGTCAGCCTGTTTGCCACGCCGGCAGAGCGCAAGAGGATTTCTGCGACCATCGCGTATTTCGAGGCGGGGGACCGGGTGTTCTCGCCCGAATTGGTTGATTTGACTATCGAGGCCGTCGACGTCGCGGCATCCGGCCAGGAGGCGCGGGTGAGAACCAGGGAACAATGGAGCAGCCTTTTTCTCGATAGGGTGACCCGCAGGCCGGTCTCGGCGAGGGAACATCGGGAGGTAAGTCGGGTGTATCGGCTGGTCCTGGAAAATGGGAAATGGTACGTAGATGCAGTGGAAGCGCCGTAGAGGAGTTGCAGTGATTCGAGTAGAAAACGTCTCGATGGAGTTCGGCCGTCACCGGGTGGTGGACGGCGTGAGCTTCGAAGTGGCCGCGGGCCGGACCCTGGGGCTTCTCGGCCCCAACGGAGCTGGAAAAACCACCCTGATGCGTATGATCACAGGCTTTCTGCCTCCAACGGAAGGAAGGGTTCTTGTTGCGGGTCTGGATATGTTGGATCAGCCCGGCGAGGTCAAGCGGCGGATCGGGTATCTTCCGGAAACGCCTCCCCTCTATCACGACCTTTCAGTTCGGGAATATCTGGGGTTTGCCGCCCGGCTTCGGGGACTCAGGGGAGGCGAAGTGGCGGCGGGGGTGCGGCGGGTTGCCGAGGAGTGCGGCATCGGTGACAAGCTGGAACGTTTGACGGGGAACCTGTCAAAGGGCTACCGGCAGCGGGTGGGGCTCGCCCAAGCCCTGGTCCATGAACCGGACATTCTTGTTCTGGACGAACCCACGGCAGGGCTCGATCCCCGGCAGATCGTGGAGATTCGTGATCTGATACGGTGCCTTGGCCGGGAGCGGACCGTCATCTTCAGCTCCCATATCCTTCCGGAGATTACCGCGATCTGTGATGAAGTTGCGATTCTGCAGGACGGGAGGCTGCGGCTTATGGGGAACCTGGATGAACTGACCGCCGGCGGACCGGAAGGGGCGGTCATCCGCCTGGAGATTGCCGAGGCTCGGGAGGGGTTCAGCGAAGAATTGCGGGGGATCCCGGGGGTCCTTGATGTGCGGGGGGGCGGGACCGAGTTTTCACTCCGGGTGTCGGCTGGAACCGATCCCCGGCCGAGCGTTGCCGAGGCGGTCCACCGGGCCGGCATCGGTCTGCTGACGCTCCATAGAGGTGCCTCGACCCTGGAGGATATTTTCCTGGATGCCGTTTCCGGCGCTTCCGGGCCCGTGTCCGAAAGGCGCCCCGGGTAGGGGCCGGTTCGGCAGGGCGTGCCCTGCCGACGGATGTTTTGAGGGTATTGCCGCTGTACGGTAAAAGGTAAAATGAGAGAAGAACTCGTCCGGCGAATGCCGCCGGACGGTGTGTACCCGGGGCGCCCCGTATAAAATCGAGAGGACGGAGAGGGAGGTTTTCAATGATGACGATGGTGAGGCGAGTCAACGAGGTGCTGCTTGGCTGGGGTGCCGTATGCCTGATTCCGGTACTTGGTGTCATGCTGTTGACCAGCGGAGTCGCGGTAGCAGGAGGAGAGAAACCCACGGCCGAAGAGGTAAAAAAAATTCTCGCCGGTACGAAGGATCTGAGCGGCGTGGATTTCACGGTGCTTGTTAAAGACCTGAACAGGACAAAATTTACCGGCGCAAACCTGAGGGGCGCTAAATTCGACGGCCTCACGATAGACTACTCGGATTTTCGCGGCGCCGATCTGAGTGGCGCCAGCCTTAGGGGGGCGAGTCTCGACGATTCTGATTTTACCGGGGCGATTTTGCATAATTCCGATTTAAGTAACGCCCATCTATGTCCCATAACCCTGACACGGGCGGACCTCCGCAACGCCGATCTGAGTGGTGTAAGCGTATTTCACGGTGATGCTTCCGGCGCTAACTTGGAGGGCGTAAACTTTGAAGGCGCCACCCTTTCGAACCTGAACCTTGCCGGGGCGAATGTCAGTGGGGCCAATTTCAGAAACGTGGAATTTGCCGGCTCTACGAGCCTGGATAATGCGCTCAACAAAGACAAGGTCGTGGGACTGGAGTAAGCCCCGGCGGCAGATAGATAGACCGTACAGTGGCATGAACTTCGGCGGCTTTGCCGGCTCCTGTGGAGGAAGCCGTGGAAAATGGCTTCCGCCGCTTCGGGCGTGGAAACGTACGTGACGGTACGTTGAGCACCCGAATCAAACGCAACGCAGCAGCACCGGTGCTTTCCGGTTCCGCAGTAGAAGCACCATGAGAAGTCCGGGTTAGCCCGCATTTCTCATACGCCGTACTGTGATATGTGCCGGGAGGGGGGCTGTCGGGCACATTGGTCGGGTGGGAACGGGGAACGGAGCGGGGTCGTCCTGTACGATTTCTCGCTTCGCGAGCCTTCTGAGGGGAAAATTCCCGTCCTCGACGCTGTGTAGAGCTGCACATCTCCTGCGCTCTTCCATGAAAAGCCGTATGGAACACACGGGCGATCCCCACTCTCCTCATACATCCCCTGCGCCTCATCAGGCGAGGCCGATAAAGAAATCCTCCGGATAATCATGTACACCAGTAATGGACAGGTTTCATGACGCATGGTCAAACCGAAGGCACGGCACGGCTGGCGTGTTCAGGCGGGGTTTGGTACAATTGACACAATTACGGTGGAGATGTTAACGCGATGTCGGTTGCGCTTGAAAGCAAAAAGAAGCCCTGTACGTACGCTGATTACGCAAAGCTCCCGGATGGGGCGCCGGACCTGGTTGTAGAGGTCTTCTTCCCGCCTGCTGCGTACTGCGACTTCCTTTGCGCGCCCGAATCTGCGCGCGCCTTGTGTCAATGCCCCTTTCCGACCCCTCGCAACGAAACACTGTGAGACCCCCGGGGCAGGAGGTATGATGCAGGTGACGGATGCGTAGGGTGATTGGCGCCCTCTGGGGGATCATGATCTCCCGGAATCTGGCGGTTGTTCTGCTGATAGTCGTGACCCTTATGCTGGGGGCGGGAGCGGTCCTGCCGAATCCGGCCCTGCTGGGCCCGGCGGGAAGCGAGGCGATGAGGGCGAAACATCCCGTGGCCTTCTGGCTCGGGGAGCGGTACAACAGCCAGAAACTCGCGAGCGGGTACCTCTTTGGATCCATAGGCATCTTCCTCATCCTCTCCACGGGGTTGTGCAGCGTAGACCGTCTGGTCTCGCGCTACAGGATGCGTGGGCGTCGCCGTTACGCCTTGCCTGCCGTCGGTTCGAACAGGGGGCTCAGGTTTGTGTTGCACGAGGTGGAGCAGAGCGAGTTGTCGGGCCATGTGCGGCTATGGCTGAAGCAGCGGCGCTGGTCCGTTGTGGACGTGGACCGTGAAGAGGGAAAGTCGGCCGTTGCAGGGATCAGGGGAAATATCGGGTTCTGGGGTTCGGTCTTTTTTCACGCCGTGCTTATCACCGCTCTTGTCGGTATGGTGGTGTATTATCTCGCCGCGTACAGGGCTCGCCTGGGTTTCACGGAGGGGCAGTTCTACAGGCTCAGTAAGGAGAATTTCGTCAGCGTCGAGGCCGAGCCTCTCTGGGGCTTTCGGTTTCCGCCCGTGGAGATCGGGCTTCTCAAGCAGGAGTCGGTGTATTCGGCGGATGATCCGTGGTATCCGCTGGATTACTCGGCGCGGTTCCGTGTGAGGGATATCCCTTCGGGAAAATCGTGGGAGAAGACCGTGCGGATAAACGACCCCTTGGTGATAGACGGGTTGGAGTTGCTCATGGTGGTGGGTGGTTTCTCGCCCCGTGTGGTCATCCGCAACGCCTTCGGGCATACTGTGTTCGATTCGTTTGTTTCCCTGAGAAATGACCGGGGAACCGAGGATGGTTTTCTGGTGGGAGCCGAAGGCTTGTCGGTTGAGGCGAAACTGTATCCGGATTATCGGCGCGGGGCGGAAGGTCATCGTACGGAGAGCCTGCAGCTGAAGAATCCCGTGCTGCACCTTCGCGTGAGCCGGGACGGCGCGCCTTTCGCCGATGTATTCGTGCCGAAGGGAGGATCGGCGGAGTCGGGCGGATATACCTTCGTATTTCCCGATGTGCGCAAATGGGTTGAACTCAACCTGGTGGGCGAGCCGGGGATAGGTTTCTTCTTCTGGATCTCCCTTGCAGGCCTTGCCGGCCTGCTGGTCCGGATGCTGGACCCCGACGAACGGCTTTATGTGATAATGGCCCGGGAGGGAACGGGGGTCGAGGTTGAGGTACTTCCTTATTCGCGTCACTTCACGGGCATTGTCTCGGAGCGGGCGGGGGAGTTGAAGGAAGCAATCTTGAGGCTGACGGCTGAAAGCCGACGGATGGCTGCCGAATCAGGGATGAGAGACGGGGGATGATGTATGACGCGTATTGAAGCAATTTTACTCTGGCCGGGGATGTTCGGCTACGCGGCCGTTTTTATCATGTATCTCTGGTCGGCGGTGTTCGGAAAAGTCAATCTGGAACGGCGGGCCTGGCAGCTCTTTACGGCAAGTTTCCTGTTCCAGACCGCCTCCATCCTTTGGCGCTGGTACGTGAGCGGGCGTATTCCGGTGATGGTGAGTTTCGAGCACTACCAGCTCGGCTCCTGGTTCATAGGGCTTGCCGCCATCGCGGGAAGCCTGATCTACCGGCAGATGAGGATTGCCGTGCTGGGAGCGATTCCCGTGATGCTGGTAATGCTCGGCGTCGGGATGAACACCTATGCGGAAATGGACCCCATGCGGCCCCCCTTCCGTTCGAACTGGCTCTTTATCCATATCGGATTCGCCTGGTTCGCGTGGGGCTGTTTCGTGGTGGCAACGGTGCTGGCCGTGGCCTACCTCCTGAAGCGTCCGGGCAGGACCCGGGGCAGGATACTGGCGAAATTTCCGTCCCGGGAGATCATGGACGAACTCATGATGAAGCAGATTCTCTTCGGCTTCGTCTGCCAGGGGCTCATGATCGTGGCCGGGGCTATCTGGGCCCACCAGCTCTGGGGCCGCTACTGGGGCTGGGACCCGATCGAGACCTGGTCTCTTGTCTGCTGGCTTGCCTACGGCCTGGTACTCCATCTTAGGCTTATGATGAACTGGCGAGGGGCCAAGATGGCGTGGATGGTGATCCTTGCACTGCTTACGGCCATCATGTATTTCTGGGGTATCGGGTTCATGCCCGCCAGCCATACGACGTTGATGCTGACAACGCCGTAACCGAGAAGAAAGGGAGTAAACCCTCGCTGTAACGAAAACGGGTTGACAAAACTATGTGCTTTCAAAGATGACGGCAAGCGGGACTTTTTGCGAGAGCATCAAGGTTTGTTATCTCGGGGAGATCTTGGAAAAGTTCCGTTTCCGCCTTTCGACTCGCCGGTCTCGGCTGGACGTCAACGGCGAGGACTCAACACATGATGGGTGATAATAAAGATGACCGGGTGAAGTCGATGCCTGACGGCGGCATCCGGGACCGTTCCGGACGGCGATGGAATAAAGGGGTAAATATGCGATTAAACCCGTGGAGAGGGGGATGAGCCCGTGACGTTCTTTCTGCTGGTGTTCCTGCTCACCGGTCACGTGGATGACGGTGCCAAGGTCGGCATTTCGTCGGACCAGTTCGCCCTGCGGGTCTGCAAGCTCGGCACGACCCGCAAGATAACCGCAGGGGGAAAGGTGGTTTATATGTGTCGTCAGAAGACGGGATCCTTCCCTGCGGATCTGGCTCTCAAGCGTCATTCCACGCGCCAGGGGATCTCGGCCGAGTGCCGCCAGGATGAGACGGCGCCACGCGGCGTGGCGGACTGCCGCTGGAAGTGCGTCCCGGATCTCTACGATGACTGCACGGATTTTCTCGCGGGGTGCAAGGAGTTCGGCGGCAGGGGCAGCCGGGGAGACGGAAAAGCGGAATGTAAGTAACCTGCCATCGGTCGAATCAAAACCGGCCCCGACGCTGGAAGTCCGGGGCGAAGACCCCAAGGCGGCCTTGGAACAGCGACTAAAGGGCCGGCGGGATTAAGAATAATACGCCCCGTCTTCGCTGAAGACATGGCGGGCAGTCGGCGGTCCCCGGAAGATGTGAGAAGCGGGAAGTAATAAGTCGGCGGTCGGCGGTTTCGATTCTCTATTCACAATTCACGATCTGAAATCCCCCTGTGGTCTGCCCGTTGGTTTTTGCGAATTCATCAGGATTGCGGATGAAGCGCCCCCCTTCCTGTGCGCGATTACACGCAGAGTGGGGATTGTGTTTACGCGCAACTATCGATAACACCCCGTATTCACTGAATCCGCCGCAGGCAGCATGTAAAGATTTGTTACCCGCCGATATGAAAACAGCGCTTGCCCTAAAGCTGTAATTTCAGGCGTTTGGTGCCGTTCGAAGCCGAGATCGTAAAGAAATGTGACATGATTGTGTGGCGGGTAATATTATTTAACTATCTGATTTATCAGGGAAAATTCGTGGTACGGTTTGTGCTGGACCAGCGGTGTGGGGCGAATGCACCCGATCGGAATTGGCTTGAGGCAACGTTGTAAGAAGTACTGTTTCGAGGGTGCAGGGATCCGTCCGGGAATGGACGGCAGCGAATCGAAATCGGAATCTACGGCCGGGAATTAAAGGTAAGCAGGGAGGAATATCATGGGGAACAATCTGGGGATCAGGAGTATTCTGCGTACTACGGAATCCGGCGCACTGCCCGGAAGACGTGCCCGGGGGGGGCTGCCCGCCACGTCCGCAGGGAATACCAATCTGATACGAGGTCTGATCTTTCTGGGCATCGCCGTATGCGCGATGCTGATAGGCCCCGTGTGTTTTGTTGATAACGCGGAGGCCGCCAATGCGAACAACGTTCCATACGGTTTTGGGACTGACGGCTGGGCCACGG
>CAYYSS010000099.1:0-8528 GCA_964474325.1 uncultured Nitrospirota bacterium | reverse complement strand
CAGCATGGTCAGGGGCATCCGTTTCCCGATACCGACCATATCGCTTATGTTCTTTTTCCCGGTGGCAACGAAGATCGCCCCGGCGCAGAAAAAGAGCGTAATCTTGCCGAAGGCGTGCATCGCAATATGGACGAGCCCCCCCGTCATGCCCTTCGGCGACAAGAGCGCCAGGCCCAGGACAACGTACGAGAGCTGGCCGATCGTGGAAAACGCCAATCGCCGCTTGAGCCCGTCCTGGGACAACGCTATGAGCGATGCAACGATTATGGTCGTCGCGGCGATATAGCAGAGGATCGTGCCGAGATTCAGGTTCAGCAGGAGATCCCTGCCGAAAACCCCGGTGAGTACCCGGGCGATGGAAAACACGCCGACCTTGACCACGGCAACGGCGTGGAGCAGGGCACTTACCGGCGTGGGAGCCACCATGGCCGCGGGAAGCCATCCGTGAAAGGGCATGATTCCGGCCTTGGCGAAACCGAAGACGAAAAGGAGCATCAGCAACCCGGTCGTCCCTTTCGAACCGTGGCCGTCGAGTATGCCGCCCGCGGTGAAATCCAGGGTCCCGGTGAGGCTGTACGTTATGAGCATTGCCGGCAGGACAAAGCCGATGGACGTGCCGAGAATATAGATCAGGTATTTCCGACCCGACGCCCGGGCCTCCGGGTCCTGGTGGTGGGTCACCAGGGGGTACGTCGCGAGGGAAAGCATTTCGTAGAAGAGATAGAGGGTAAAGAGATTCGCTGAGAACGCAACCCCGATCGTCGCCGAAAGCGCTACCGCGAAGAATGAGAAATAACGGGTCTGGCTGTGCTCTTTGAGCCCCCGCATGTACCCGATCGAATAGACCGACGTAACGATCCACAACGTGGACGAGACCAGGGCAAAGAGCATCCCCATAGGGTCGACCCTCAGTTTGATCGGCACATTGGGCAGGACCTCGGCAATCGTATACTCGATGATTTTGCCGTCGAGCACCGTGGGAAGCATGGTTACGACAACAACCCATTTGACGATTCCGGCAAAGAAGGTCATCCCCTCACGAATGTCCGGGTTGCGGCCGGTGATGACAATGGGAATGACCGCCAGAAGCGAGGCCAGGACGGCGACGAAGGGTTGTATCGATACAATTACTTCCATTTCAAAACACTATAATCCCGCCGGCACCGCATGTCGGACAACAGTTGTCACGATCCTGCCCGTATTCAACCCCACCACCACGAGAGAAACCGCCGTCGCTACGAGCGGTGCGAGCATACTGAGCGGGGCTTCGTCAATCGGTTCGAGGGGATCCTGCACGTGATGGTGATCCACGTAAGGCTCGAAATAGCCGATCTCGATTATCTTGAAGAACAACACGGCGTTTATAAGGCTCGACAGTACAAGCGCCCCGACGAACGCCCACTGTCCTGCTTCGATTCCGCCGAGGATCAGATACCATTTACTGAAAAACCCCGCTGTCGGCGGAACCCCGATCATGGAAAGCGCGCCTGCCGTGAAAGCCGCCATGGTTATCGGCATTTTCCGGTAAAGAGCGCGTACATTGTCGAACCCGTGCCCATGGGTTTTGTATACGATGATCCCGACGGCAAGGAAAAGACAGAGGGTCATGAGGGCGTCGTTCAGGATGTGGAGTACCGCCCCGGTAATACCGTTTGTATTTGCCAGCCATACGCCGCCCACCATGTAACCCACCTCGGCGACAATCAGATACGAGAGCATCGACTTCAGATTTTTCTGCGCAAGGGCGAGAAACGACCCGCCCGCAATGGCGAGTACGGCCAGCCAGACCACCAGGCCCTTTATCGACAGTACGCCGAAGACGTACTCGGCCGAAAAGACCGAGAACATCATCCGGAACATCACATAGATCGTGACTTTGGTTACCAGGGGCGCCATGAAACAACCCGCCGCCGTGGGGGCATGAACGTAGGCGTTGGGAAGCCAGCCGTGAAACGGGAAGAACGCCATCTTGATCCACAACCCGAGAAGCACCAGGATGAACCCCACAAATACAGCCCGGGAAGTCCCCAGGGGCTCGATCAGACCGCGAAGGTCGGCCATATTCAGGGATCCCGTCGAGATATAAAGATGCCCGACCCCCAGGAGAAAGAACGACGCCCCGATCGTCCCCAGCAGGAGATAGTTGAAACCCGCCCGGGGCCCCTCCCCGCCCCCCATGGCCACGAGAGCGTAGGAAGATAGGGCCGCCATCTCCACAAGGACGTAGAGATTGAAGGCGTCTCCCGTGACCGTCATACCCAGAAGCCCCGTGAGCGAGAGGAGAAAGAGGGTATAAAAAAGAGGCGTTTTCTTTCCCGGGAGTTCCCGGCGAACCGGTTCCCGGGAAAAGACGGCTACCACGAAGGCCGTCACCGTCGTCACGGTGAGAACGAGGGCGTTCATCTGATCGATAACGAATTCGATACCGAACGGCGGCAACCATCCCCCCATGCGATAGTCCACTGCCCCCCCGGACGTAACCCTGCCCAGGATGTCGAGAGAGAGGAACACACCGACGCCGGTCGTCGCCACGGTTAGGGGATAGCAGAGTCCTCTTCGGAAAAAACCCAGGAGATTCATTAAAAGGGCCGCCGAAAGCGGCGTGAGAACCAGAAGAGCCGGCATCTGCTCGTGGAGATTCACTGGAGTTTCTCCATCAGTTCGTCTTCCTCGAGGGTGCCGTACTGCTCATGGATGCGGAGGATAATCGCCAGCGCAACACCCAGAGTCGCCACGGAAACCACGATGGCCGTAAGCATCAGAACATGGGGCAATGGGTTGACGTAGGCCGACGGGTCGATGCCGTGGCTTCCGGCCCCGTGTTCGATGATCGGTATGGTCGCATCACGTTTCGCCCCGATGGATACGTAGAACACCATAATCGCGGTCTGGAATATACTCATGCCGACGACCTTCTTTACCAGATTGTTCTTGGCGATCATCGCGTAGAGTCCCACGGCCATGAGAAGGACATACATCCAATAATTGAAATGTGCAATGAAATAGTCCATCGTCCCCCGGGAACTCAGAGTCCCTGATCCCGGTATCCCCGGGAAGCGAGATCGAGATAGATGGACAGCATGATCGCGGTCACCGCCATGGCGACACCTATTTCCACAAACAGTATCCCGTAGGATCGAGCCCCCACCGCCGTCAACCCCGGCATAATACGCGCAAGGGTCCCGTAGTCGAGAAACGCGCCGCCCAGTCCCAGGCACAGGAGCCCCACGCCCACATAGAGGAGCACCCCCAGCCCCCCGGAAAACACCTGCGCGACGTCTCCTACGCGCCTCCGGACAACCTGGACATTGAAGCTCAGACCGAGGAGGACGAAACTTGCGGCGAGGATCACCCCGCCCTGAAATCCGCCGCCCGGACTGTGGTGTCCGTGGGCGACCACGTAGAGGGCAAAGAGCTGAATAAACGGTACCAACTGCCGAACCATAAACTGCGCGATACTGCTTTTGTGGGCCTCCACGGGGATGCCGTTTTTGGTCCGTGCGGGATCTTTCCGTCTCCCCCGCCGGCGCAGAAGCGCCAGGACGGCAATCCCCGCCGTATAGATCACCGCCGTTTCAAACATAGTGTCGTAACCGCGATAATCGGCAAGGACTGCGGTCACCACGTTGGGCACACTGGTCTCTTCCACTGATTTTTCGATATAGTGGGGCGATACGTGGCTACTGGCCGTTGACGCGGGATCCCCCCAGGCCGGAAAATCCTGCGCCCCGTAAACAAGAAGACCCGCCGTGGCCAGGGCGGCCGCAAATCCCAGGCCCTTAAACACATACCGGGCCCGCGCCCGGGTCCCGAGGCGCCTCTTGGTGTGGTAAACCACAGCGACAAGAAAAACCGTACTCACCCCGGCCCCCACCGCCGCCTCGGTGAACGCCACGTCCACGCTCGCCATCTCCGTCCACAACAGCGACATGAGAAAGCTGTAGCCGCTCAGTATGATCGCCGCACTCAGGAGCCCCTTGACGGATACGGCGGCGACGGCGCACACCACGAGCATCACGAGGATCAATATGTCCAGTTGCCAGATCACCGCGGCCCCTCTTCCTCAAGGGTCTCCCGGGTCAAGGGCATGGTCCCGGTCTCGTACCCGGCGTCCATAAGGGCATGGGTTGCGGTGGGGTTCGCCATGAAGATGAATACCAGGATGAACAGGGTCTTCAGGACAACCTGGATCGACGTCCAGGAGAGATCATCGAGTTCAAGGAGTGCAAGACCCGCGATCATTGCCACCGCGGCTACGGTATCGCCCTTCCCGGCCGCGTGCATCCGTGTGTAGAAGTCCGGGAAACGGATCAGCCCCGCGGTTGTGGCGATGAAAAGGAGGAATCCGGTCGCCGAAAGTATGACCGCACAAACGTCGATCATCGGCCTAGAACCGCGCGCCCCGGGAACGGTAACCCGAGGGGTGGAGTTCCTTGTGGTGCAGGAAAAACCGGGCCGCCGCCATGGTTGCGATGAAATTCAACAGGGCGTAGGCAAGGGCGATATCAATGAACATATCCAGACGGTCGAAGATGAGTCCGATGATGACCAACAAGACCGTCGTCTTCGTGCCGATTACATTAACCCCGGTGATACGGTCGATCGCCGTGGGACCGATCAGGACACGGTAAAGACTCGCCCCCATAAGAATACAGAGTCCGACACCGAGCGTCATGAGATAGTCGTTCATGAATCCTCCTCGAAGATTCTTCCGATGCGCCGTTCCATCTCCCCGGGAAGTCCCCGGGCGGCACGGGCGGTGATGGCATGAACGAGGAAGGTATCGTCCGTAATCCGCACGGTGACGGTTCCCGGCGTCAGGGTGATGGACGTGGCCAGAGCGACCCGGGATATGTCCTTTGTGAGTTTTGTCTTGAATTCGACCAATTGGGGATCGATGCGCCGGATCATCCGGCGGTCCAGGGCGAGGAGGGCCACATGGATAGTCGCAAGCACGATCTCCTTGAACAACCAGGGGAGGTAGAGCAGGAAACGCCACACCTCCCCAACCCGGTTTCTCTTGCCGCCGTCTTCAAAAAGGAGATCGTGCGACATGATCGTGACCCCAAGACTCGAGAGAATCCCGAGACCAAGGTGAAACCCGTCAAAACGTCCCGAAAGCAGAATCCAGAAGGCCATGAGCAGGCCGAATGTGTATACCTTGGTCATATCGTCAATCCCTCTGCGCGTACCCGGAGCACCGGGAGTCCCGCACCCTTCCGTGACGTACGATTTTTCCTATCGGCTCTATACCGGAAAACCGTAATGGCAATTATAGCCTGCCCGCGCAAACCGGCAAAACTCTCACGCCGGACCGGACGCGGCGTTCTCCGGGACCGGTGCGGTCTTTGCGTGCCACAGGCCCCGGGCCCTCTGGAACCACGTTCTTGATTAATCCTTTTGCCATGTATACTATCTGATTGGGTACCGGTTAGTTTCTTTACCCACAACTTCCCGGGTCGGGTCTTCTCGACGAAGGGTCGATTCGACTGTGCAAATTGCAAAGAAGTTTTAGCCGTGTTTCCGTGTTCACTTTTTGGTTGTGGCTCCAACGCCACGTTGGGAAGATTTTTCAGAGAAGGATGCTCAGACGGCCGGTTCAAGGGGGTGTAACGATGAAAGTCATTGGTTTCAACGGGAGTCCGCGAAAAAAAGGCAATACCGCCTATTCCCTGGGCGTAATATTCGACGAACTTGAACGGGAAGGCGTAGAAACGGAGCTTATCCAGCTCGGCGGCGCCGACATCCGGGGCTGTCGGGCCTGCTATAAATGCTACGAAAAGAAAAACCGCCGTTGTGCCGTCGAGGACGATTTAAACGTCTTTGTCGAGAAAATGGTGGCGGCAGACGGCATCCTTATCGGCTCCCCGGTGTATTTCAGTAACGTCTCGACCGAGGTAAAGGCCCTGATCGACCGGGCGGGACTCGTGGTCCGGGCAAACGGCGACCTCCTGAAGCGAAAAGTCGGCGCCGCCGTGATCTCCGTCCGGCGCGCGGGGGCGACCCACGTGTACTCGAGCATCAATTTCTTTTTCGGTATCAACCATATGATCATTCCCGGATCGTCGTACTGGAACCTGGCCGTGGGAAAAGCCCCCGGCGAGGTAGCCGATGACGCGGAGGGCATAGCAACCATGCGTGATCTGGGCCGTAACATGGCTTGGCTCTTGAAAAAAATTTCATCCTGACGGATCACGCCGTCTGCGATCCCCCGGAGGCATCCCCGCGGATTTTCGCGGAAAAGACGGGGAAAGGCAAAGGACTGTCTCACGGTCCAGTCGGCCCGGTCGGTCAATTCGTCGAAAAAACGTAACGACGGCGACCAGAAGACCAGACGGCAAACCGACGGGAAAACCGAACTGTTGCTTTTCGTCGCAGGGCAAGACACGGTATAATTTGAGAATATCTTGGCACTAATACGATGCGGCATTCGCTCGTATACGCTCTCTTACTCTTATGCGTCAGCCGGTCTCCGGCGTCTGCATAATCGGAGCGGGGTAGCTCCGGGCTTGCCGGGGATTGATGCGCCGGGGGAAGGCCCTGTACGACCAACCACCCGGGACCACAGGTAACGACCTCGATAACCGTGAACGATGAAGAACCGGCATAAGCCCCCGCACGACAACGAGGAAAACGCCGACGACCGGAGACGAAGCCGCAGGCTCAGGCGGATCACGCCGGTGCTTGTCACGGATCCTGAGCGCGGGACGGCTACTCCCGCACGGACCGAGGATGCGTCGCTTTACGGCTATGGGCTCCGACTGACAAAGCCCCTCTACCTCCGGCCGGGCCAGGTCGTGCACGTCCGTTTTGAGGAATCGCTCTCCCAGGTCCATGGCAAGATCGCGTGGACTACGGTTCGCAACGGCCTGCTGGACGTGGGCCTTAACCGCATACCCGTTCTCAGGGGCAATGTGGAAACAACACCGCTTTCGAATCTCTTTATCGATCACCACGCCCACCGTTCCACGGGAATTCTTACCTTCCGGAACAGCGACCACACCGTAACGGTTTACCTTGAGAAGGGTAAGCCCGTCTATGCACAGTCGACCCGGCCCGGGGTGGGTTTTGCCCGTATCCTGTATCGCTTGAAAAAGATTTCCGCCGACGATCTCACGGAGATACAGGCCGAGGCGACGGCAACGGGAAAACCGGAACAGACGATTCTTCTTCGGCGGGGGTTTATTAAAAGCCGGGACCTCATAAACCTCATGCGTATCCAGGCGGAACACGTGGTGGCGGGTCTTTTTCGATGGTCCCGGGGTTCGTTCGTCTTTGAATCCCGCTCGCTGGAGAATCTTCGCATACCCCGGATGGTCCTCAATACGGGGCGTATCGTCACCGCGGGGCTCCGCAGGGCGGATGGCGATACGATAACGCCGTACATCCCCTCGACCTCCGCTCCCCTCATCAGAGGCGTCGATCCGTTCGAACTCGACGGAAAGGCCCGTCTGAATCCGGTTGAAGCGCGCATCCTCCGGATGGTCGAAAGCGGCAGCGTCACGGCCGACGATATCCTGCGAAACGTCGCCGAAGACCGCGAAACAACCCGCCGCGCCCTGGCCTTCCTTCACGGGGCCGTGCTGATAGAGCAGGGGGCGGAGTACGACGAAAATGAAGAACCTCCGGACGACAGCCCCCAGGATCCGGCAACGAACGCCCTGATGAAAGACATCGATGCAATGGTCGAACGGGTGGTCGGCGTTACCTACTACGAGATGCTCGATGTCCGTACCCGGGATCCCGCCGAAAAAATCAAACAGGCGTTTTACCGCCTGGCGCGCCGTTACCACCCGGATTACAACCGGCACCTGCCCGCGGACTACCAGGATCGGCTTCACGGAGTCTTTACCAGGATCCATGAAGCTTACAGCGTGCTCACCAACCCGGGGAGCCGGTCCCGGTACGACCGGGAGCTGGTCAAATCCGCCGGGACCGGCTGGGCTCGCCCGAAGGAAACCAAAAAGGCGGCCCCCACGGCGGAGGACATATTCCACCAGGGTCAGGCGGCCTATGCAAAGGGCGATTACGCCGGTTCCGCCGAGTCTTTTCGCTGGGCCGCGAAGCTGGCTCCGACAAAAAGCAACTACCACTTCGCCGCGGGCAAGGCCCTCGCGAAACTCCCCCGTCGCGGCAAAGAGGCAGAGGAGGCCCTGTTGAAGGCCACCGACCTGGCGCCGTATAACGTGGATTATTTCTTCGAACTCGGTAAGTTTTACGTAAACTCGGACCTGAAAACCCGTGCCCGTACGATTCTCAATAAAGTCCTCGAGCTGGATCCGGAACACAACAAAGCAAAGCAGATGCTGGCGAACCTGGGGTAGTTACCCTTGCAGTGGCATAAAACACGGGGCAAATCTTCTGCAACCATAGGGTTACGAGTCGAACAGCCGTTGATGCGGAAGTTGTTCTCGCGGCGGTCGCTGCCGGGCTGATTCCTCCGGCTGGCCCGGAATGACGTCCCGGGGCTTTGTTGACCTTAACGTTGCAAAAGATTCTTGGAGAAGGGGCCGGCGGGATCAAAAAAA
>CAYYSS010000098.1:0-8556 GCA_964474325.1 uncultured Nitrospirota bacterium | reverse complement strand
TCTTGATTCCACCGGCCCCTTTTCCGGGAAATTTCTGCAACGTTAGGGTTTACCTTATTCTTGCAAAAGAATTGCCGCGTATTTTATGCAACTGCAAGGTTTATCCGTAACTTCCCGGGTCGGGTCTTCTCGACGAAGGGTCGATTCGACTTTGCAGTTTGCAGAGAAGTTTCAGCCGTGTTTCCGCGTCAGCTCTTCGGTTGTGGCCCCAACGCCACGTTGGGAGGATGCGTCACGGAATTCTTCCGCCATCCGCAAAAACTCGTCCGCCGATGGTTCGGTGGTGCCCTCAAGGAAAAACTCCAGTTCCCGGAGATTATCCAGGGGGTTTGAACGAAACTCGTCCTTGAAGGCATTGGGCTGTTTGCGGAGTATGCCGGCCGTAACCAGCATGAGTACGCTTACGGCCCGGCGCATTTCGGTTTCGTCCGCGAGACTTCCGATAGACTCCCGTACCAGTTTGCCGTTGGCCTTCGCAAAATCCCGAATCTCCGGCTCCAGCTCCTGGCGGCAGAACAGTTCACCCACCACGGCGGCGGCAAGGAGCTTTCCCGTCTCCGGACCGTGTATCGCTTCGAAACGCTCTGTGAGGCGGAGGGTTACCCCTTCACGAATCGCCGAAGACGCGTCCTCAAACTGGCCGACGCGTTTTTTCTTATGTGTCAACAAATTGGCCCAGAACCCCATGACGTCCCTCCGTGTACGTAATCTCTCGGAATTATACCGAACCCGACCCCGCACTGTTAACGGTGCGCACGTAGGTTTTGACAACGGTACGTTCTTGGGCTATTCTGGCCGAAAGCCGTGTTCCGCACCGCATCGCGTACCCACGGGAGGCACCGTATGAACCGCCGCGAATTCTTAAGGAACGCCGCACTGACCGGAATCGCCGTTTCTTCCCCCCTTGTGGCCGGTAACAGTGTTTGGGGGGCCGGGCGTGCGGGAAACCCGGATCTCGCCGTGGCGAGCGGCCTGCCGCCGGGACGGATCACGGAGGCGGCCGTCAACGCCCTCGGCGGCATGAAACGTTTCGTTTCCCGGGGCGACGTGGTTGTGGTCAAACCCAATATGGCTTGGGATCGTGCCCCCGAATATGCGGCGAATACGAATCCCGACGTGGTGGCCGCCGTGGTACGGCTTTGTTTCGAAGCGGGGGCGAAAACGGTGAAGGTTTTCGATCGCTCCGTTAACGACCCCCGGCGCTGTTATGTCCGGAGCGGTATTGCGGAAAAGGCCCGTCTTCTCGGTGCCTTGACCCCCTACACCGACGACCGGCGGTTCAAGGAGATGAACATCCGGGGCGATACACTGAAAAAGTGGGCACTTTATTCGGAGGTATTCGAGGCCGATAAGGTTATCAATGTTCCGATTGCGAAACATCACAGTCTTGCCGGGCTCACTCTGGGGATGAAGAACTGGATGGGAATCATGGGGGGTACGCGACGGCGTATACACCGGAAACTCGACGACAGCCTCGTGGACCTGGCCCGTTTTGTAAAACCGGCGCTTACCGTGCTGGATGCGGTGCGGATTCTTACGGCAAACGGGCCTCGGGGGGGCAGTCTCGAGGACGTGCAGACCATGAATACCGTGATTGCCGGTACGGACCAGGTTGCGGTAGACGCCTACGGCGCCACCCTGTTCGGTCGTACCGGCGACGACGTGGGCTACGTGCGCCTGGGTCACGATACGGATCTCGGCACAAAGGATCTTTCGTCGGTCTGGATCAAGAAGGTCGTGATCTGAATCAGTGAAAAACCTCCGGAGGTGCTATGAGCGGGGTGTGAATTTTTCCGTTGAAATCGCCCCGATTTGGCAATAGACTGTAACGGGTCGCTCTTCGCGGAAGGAAAACATTCCCGTTCGGCGGCGCCGTGAATCGACAACGAAATCAAGCGAGGTTGGTTATGCCGATTGTCACATGGGACGGTTCGTTGGAAACGGGTATCAAGGAAATCGACGTGCAGCACAAACGACTCTTCGAGATGATCAATAACCTCGACAGGAAAATGAACGATCCGGATGCGGACCAGGTGACGTTTCTGTCGACCCTGGACGGGATGAAACAGTACGCTCGAATTCATTTCAGGACCGAAGAGGAACTTCTGGAAAGCTGCGGCTATCCCCGCCTCGACGTCCACCGGAACGCGCACCGGGAGTTTGTGTCTAAAACGGAAGACCTTGCCCTTCGGTCCGGCGCAGAAGATCTTCGGTCGCTTTTCGGCGACAGTCTGACGTTTCTTCTCACGTGGATCGTACGGCACATAAAAACGGAAGACCAAAAGTATGTGCCGTTTGTACGGAAAACGATGAAAAACGGCGGCTGATCCTCGGAAATTCGTCAATCCTTCCCGTTGACGTCGAAGACCGAAGGTGGTAGATTAACCTCCGTAACCGTCCCGCTTCGAACGATTCGGGGAGTCCGGTTTCGGGGTGGCCGCCGGATTTACTCATGGATACGGAGCCAAAGCCTCTTTGTTCGTCATTGCCGCGAAAGCGGGAATTTATGCTTTTTCACGGAAAGAGCACGGATTCCGGGTCACGCCCGGAATGACGTCTCGGGGCTTTGTTAATGATTATATCGATATGAGCAAACACTGACGGATTGCTTCTTTCGTACACGGACCACCATTTTAACGATCGGAGGAACGAACAATGGGCAAGAAGGGCTTCGCGGTACTCTTGGCGGTTTGCTGTCTCGTGCTGTTTACGGTCGGCGGGTGTTCAAAGGCGCCGGATACGGTCGTGATCGGTTTTAACATCCCGATGACCGGAGATATCCCCAAGGTGGGTGAGGGGTCCAAGTACGCCGCCGAGATGCTTAAAGAAGACATTAACGGCAAAGGCGGCCTGGACGTCGGCGGCAAGAAGTACCAGCTGAAATTCGTCTACGAAGACAACGAGTCAAAGGCCGAATCGGCCACCGCGGCCGCGCTCAAGCTCATTACCCGCGATAAGGTGCTCGCATTTGTAGGGCCCCAGGCCAGCAAGCAGGCGGTTCCCGCCGGTGAAGTCGCCAATAACAACCAGACGCCCATGATCAGCGCCTGGTCTACGAATCCCAACACGACCAAGGACCGGCCCTGGGTCTTCCGGGCCTGCTTCCTCGATCCCTTCCAGGGGCCCGTGATCGCCAAGTTCGCCACCGAGGAATTCGGGGCGAAAAAGGCGGCGGTCCTCTACGATATTGCAAGTGACTACCCCAAGGGCCTGGCCGAATTCTTCAAGCAGGCCTTTGAGGAGATCCATGGTGCGGGATCGGTGGTGGCCTACGAGAGTTTCACGACCAAGGACCGGGATTTCAGCGCCCAGCTTACGAAGATCGTGAAATCGAAGGCGGATTTTCTGTTCACGCCCCAGTATTACGACGAAGTACCTCTTATTGTCAAACAGGCCCACGAACTGGGCTGGAGAAAGCCCATTCTCGGCAGTGATTCATGGGGGTCCGCGGAACTCATGAACCTCTGCGGCGACGATTGCAAGGGCAGTTTCTTCAGTACCCACTACGCCGCCGCCGGGGCGCAGGGCGCGACGAAGGACTTTATCGAACGGTACAAGAAGAAGTACGGTTACGTCCCGGATGACGTGGCGGCCCTTACCTGGGATGCTACGCGCCTGCTGCTCGAGGCGATCAGGAACACCGGGGGCCTCACGGGCAATTTGAGTACGGACCGGAAGAACCTCAAGGACCAGCTGGCCCGGATCAAGGAGTTCGACGGTATTACGGGGCAGATGTCGTTTACGCCCGAGGGCGACCCGGTCAAGTGCGCCGTTGTGGTAAAGATCAGCGACGCCGGGGAGTTCGAATTTTATAAGTCGGCGTGTCCGTAACGGATGACAGGGGACGGAAGTGGGACGTCAGGGGTGAGAGTCTCTCGTCTTCCGTCCCTCGTTTTCCGTTTCACGATTGACCGCTTACGATTGCTCCGTAGGCTTGCCGGCCTGCCGGCTTGTTCGTCGCGCCATGGCCGCAAGGCCGCGGCGGGCCCGGTTGTTCCGCGGGGGGTGTAAAGCGTTTTATGGGTATTGACGTACTTGTTCAGAATTTATTGAACGCCCTTCAGTGGGGCAGTTTCTATGCCCTGATCGCCTTGGGGTATACCCTGGTTTACGGGGTCCTGCTCCTCATAAATTTCGCCCACGGCGACATTTTCATGGTGGGGGCCTATATCGGTTTCTTTATCGCAACGGCTCTGGTCGGATCCCACCTTTTCGGTACGGCGCTTTCGACCGTGACGGTTTTTCTGATCACGGTGGTCTTGACCATGGTGCTTACCGCATGCGTAGGCGTGGGACTTGAGCGGGTCGCCTATCGACCCCTTCGGCTCAAAGGAGCAAACCGGCTCTACGTGGTGATAACCGCTCTCATGGCCGGACTGGTCCTCGAAAACGGCAACCTGGCCCTTTTCGGCGCAAGCCGGAGGAGTTTCCCGGAACTCCTGCCGAAAGTCGTCTACACCCTGGGCGGCGTGACGTTTACCAATATAAAGGTCTTAGTCATCGCGACCACGTTCGCGGTCTTCGGCGTGCTTATGCTCATAGTCCACCGGACGAAGATCGGCATGGCCATGCGGGCCATTTCGTGGGACCGGGTGGCGGTGCCGCTCATGGGGATACCCGTTGACCGGATCATCGTGGCCACCTTTGCCCTGGGGTCCGCCCTGGCCGCCTTGGCCGGCGTTCTTTTTGCCCTGAGCTATCCCGTACTGGAGCCCTATATGGGGGCCCTGATCGGGTGGAAGGCGTTCATTGCCGCCGTGGTGGGGGGGATCGGTTCGATCCGCGGTGCGTTTATCGGCGGCTTTATCCTGGGTTTTACGGAGATCTTCGTTGCGGCTCTGTTTCCCTCCACGTTTCGCGATCTGGTCGCCTTCAGCCTGCTTCTCATCCTCCTGAGTGTCCGGCCCACGGGGATTTACGGCATGGTGAGGACGAGTAAACTTTAGTGTCCCGCCCCGCAGATAACTATCGAATCCCGGCGGGTATCGCGCCGCCCGGCGGTGTTGCGGCTCGTCGCACCAGCTGCGGCTATTCCTCCTCGTCGCGCCTACGCGACCGACGCGCTCCCGCGCCGATATATACGACACGTATTTGCGAGGCAGGACACTAGTGCCCCATTCCCCGGAAGCACCCCCCCGCACTTCGTTTGCGCGCCATTCGTTTTCCCTGGGCACCCTGGGCCTCTTCGCCCTGCTTACCGGGGCCTCCCATCTGGGTTTCATCGACCCCTATTTTCAACTGGTCATCATGTTCATGGGGGTCAACATCATCCTTACGGCGAGCCTCAATCTGATAAACGGGTACATGGGAGAGTTTTCCTGCGGGCATGCGGGTTTTATGGCCGTAGGGGCCTATGTTTCTTCGGTCCTCAGTATGTGGCTCTTTGCCCAGGACGACGTCTTCGGCGCGGCGGTTCTGCCACCGTCGGCGGCCCTGTACCTCTTCCCCGTGGTGCTCGCAGGCGGCGCGGCGGCCGCCGGACTCGCGGGGCTTCTCGTTGCCATCCCGTCGTTTCGAACGAGGGGCGACTATCTGGCGATCATCACGCTGGCGGTGAACTATATCGTCAAGAGCGGGATAGAGAACATGGAAATTATCGGAGGCGCCCGGGGGTTCATGGGGATGAAGAAGGTGGAAAACGCCATGAACGGGGTGGTCCAGGCGCCCTGGCTGATGATATGGATATTTGTTGCCACCGTGTTTACGATCTGGATCATACGGCGCTTCGTCGCGTCCACGTACGGACGGGGTATCATCGCTATCCGTGAGGACGAGATTGCGGCGGAACTCATGAGTATCGACACCCGGCGGCTCAAGATGCTGGCCTTCATGCTGTCGTCGGGACTTGCGGGGCTTGCCGGCGGGCTTTTCGCCCATGTGCTCGGGTACATAAATCCGGGCTCCTTTACGATTCTCAAATCCACCGAAGTGCTCGTGATGATCTATCTGGGCGGCATGGGGTCCCTGAGCGGATCGGTGTTGAGTGCGGCGGGTTTTACGGTGCTTCTCGAGGTCCTGCGGCCGCTTCAGGTTATCAAGTGGGTGGCGATCCCCCTGGTCCTGATCGTACTCATGCTGAAACGCCCCGAGGGCCTGATGGGCTCCCGGGAGATCTCCGATATCTTTCCGGGTCTCAAGCGCTATTTCCGGCCGGCGGGGAGGCGGTAGGCCGTGTCCCTGCTGGATCTCCGTGACCTGACCCATTATTTCGGGGGGCTTCGGGCCGTGGGCGACGTAAACATCCGGCTCATGGGCGGAGAACTGCTGGGCCTCATCGGCCCGAACGGCGCGGGCAAGACCACCATCTTTAACCTCATCTGCGGCGTCTACCAGCCGAGCGAGGGCGAAATATTCTTTCAGGGGAAAAGTCTTGCGGGTCTCCGGCCCCACGCCATCGCCCGGAAGGGCATCGCCCGGACGTTTCAGAACATCCGCCTGTGGAACAACATGACGGTGCTGGAAAACCTCATGCTGGCCCAGCACGGACGCCTGGGCTATAACCTGGGGGAGATCTTCCTCGGAACCGGCGGGTTCCGGCACCGGGAGCGGGAAATCGAACATACGGCGCGGGAAATCATGGAGATCCTCAACATCAACGAACTTGCCGACGAGTTGCCGAAAAACCTCCCCTACGGTATTCAGCGCAGGGTCGAGATCGGCCGTGCCCTGGCCCTGGAGCCCAAACTGCTTCTCCTGGACGAACCCGCGGCGGGGCTCAATGCGGGGGAGGTTACGGATCTCATGGACCTGATCCGTTTCATACAGAGGGAGTTCGATGTAACGGTGTTCATGATCGAGCACGATATGAAAGTCGTCATGGGGATCTGCTCGTGGATCCAAGTCCTGGATTTCGGCGAGATCATCGCCGAGGGGACGGCGGAGGAGATAAAGCGGAACGAACGGGTCATCGCGGCGTATCTGGGCGACGAGGTACACCACTGATGTTTCTCGACGTACGGGATCTGGTGGCGGCCTACGGGGTTGTCGAGGCCCTGCACGGGATCAGTTTCTCGGTGAACGAAGGTGAGATCGTCGCGTTGATCGGCGCGAACGGCGCGGGAAAGAGTTCCACCCTCATGGCGGTTCACCGGATCGGCCCGCCGGACGGCCCCCTGGTCCGGGGAGGTTCGATCCGTTTCCGGGGAGAGGATATTCTCGCCTGCGGTCCCCACGAGCTGGTCGGGCGGTACGATATCGCCCTCGTTCCGGAAGGCAGGAGGATCTTCGGAAACCTCACCGTACGCGAGAACCTGGAACTTGCCACGTATACCCGCAAAGACGGGGCGCGGATCGCGGAGGATTACGACCGCCTCTTCAGTCTTTTCCCGCGGCTCAAGGAACGGGAAGACCAGCGGGGAAGCACTCTGAGCGGCGGAGAACAGCAGATGCTGGCCGTGGGTCGGGCTTTCATGACGGGCGCGCGGTTTATCCTGCTCGACGAACCCTCGATGGGGCTTTCACCGCTTCTCATGCAGGAACTCTTCAAGGTGCTTGAAGAACTCAATAACAACGGCGTGACCATCCTGGTCGTTGAGCAGAACGCCCGCATGGCCCTCCGCTACGCCCACCGGGGCTACGTCATGGAGACCGGCAGGATCGTACTCGAAGGCACGGCGGAAGAACTGCTCGAAAACCCGGACGTGGCAAAGGCGTACCTGGGGGGCTGAGACAAGCCCGGCGTCGCCCCGAATCGTTGAGCAGCCGGTTACGCAAAGCATCCGGCAAGAGGGAGGAAAACGATGCCTGAGAAAACAGATCCGACTCTTCTTGTCGAAAGAAAAGGGGATTTTATTTATCTCGTTCTAAACCGCCCTGCTGTCCTTAACGCGCTTAATCGACCTCTGCTTCTTGAGATAAAAAAAGAATTAGAGAAAATTAAAAACAATCCTGAGATTCGTGCTGTAATTATTACCGGCGCCGGGGATAAAGCATTTTCCGCGGGCGCCGATATAGAGTTCCTGAACCAGGCCACGCCTTTGCAAATCCGTGAGTTGGCAAAACTCGCCGTCTCCGTTACACACCTCATGGAAAATCTCAATAAAGTCTCAATCGCTTTAATCAATGGTTTTGCCCTTGGCGGTGGTTTGGAGTTGGCCGAGTCCTGCATGCTGAGAATTGCCGTTCATTCCGCCAAGCTTGGTCACCCGGAAGTCCGTATTGGCGCGGTTGCCGGGTGGGGAGGCACAACAAGACTGCCCCGGCTTATCGGCAAAAGCCGTGCGGCGGAATTGCTCCTTACGGGCAAAATGATAACAGCACAAGAAGCGCTTCAAATGGGCTTGGTAAACAGAGTAACCGAACCGGCGCAGTTGAGAAATGCAGGAGAGGAACTGTTAAAAGAAATTCTTTCAAATGCACCTGTTGCCGTAAATCTCACTTGGGAGGCAATGCACCGCGGGCTGAATTTGTCAACTGACGAGTCCGCCGAACTCGGGGCCGACTATTTCGGTCTCGTGGCGTCGTCTGAAGACTTCAGAACGGGAACAAAATCCTTTCTGGAAAAAACAAAGCCAATATATAGCGGAAAATGACCCTTACAGTTGCATAAAATACGGG
>CAYYSS010000097.1:0-8584 GCA_964474325.1 uncultured Nitrospirota bacterium | reverse complement strand
GGAAAGCGCCGAGGCTTCTGCGTTGCGCTTGGTTCGGGTGCTCAACGTACCGTCAAGTACGTTTCCGCGCCCGAACCGGCGCACGCCTTGTCTGGTAACCTTAACGTTGCGGAAATTTCCCGCGAAAGGGGCCGGGCACCCGCCTTCGGCGGAAGTCGGAAGGGAGAAGGAAAAAGGGAGAAGGGAGAGGGAAGACGGGAGAAGTAAAGTCATTTCACGTCCAACGTCTTCCGTCTTACGTCTTCCTGCCTCTTACGTCTTCCCTTTTCCGTCTTCCCGCCTCTCATCCCCCCCTCGCCTATCGCCCATCCTTCACGCCGTGTTGCGGATTTTTGAGGCTGCCGGGCCCGTATTTTATGCCACTGTAACGTTAAGAGAATAAAAGCATTCCTACCGCGACTGTGCGGCGGCGGTAAAGATCAGCTTCGCCAAAGAGGGGGAGCAGGGTGGGGGAATCTTCCGCCTCGCATCCGGCGATATACTCCCGAGAAATGGGGGAACTCCTGCCTGAAAAAAGCTTGCATTCAGGTCACGTTGGTGGGACAATCAAAATGTTTCACGAAAAGATTTCTTCAGATATTTCCACTACGGGAAAGGGATGTTATGGAACTGCTGGATCGGGTTCGGGACGCTTACTACAAGGCGGTGTACGATGCCGACCGGGAGCGGGCCCTGGAGGTTATCGGCGAGGCCCGGGCCGGGGGGCGGGTGCGTGTTCGGAACCCTGGTGGTGCCCTACCTGATCCCGGAGCGGGAGATCCGGGGCATGCTGAAGGCGGCATGCCGTTTCGGTCGTTATGAAAACTGACTCTTCCCCGGCGCCGATCGTCCTTACCGGTTGCGGTATTCTCGCAAAAGAGGTGAACTTTCTGGTCCGGAAAAACAACTGGCCCGTGGAGACCCATTTTCTCTGTTCGTCGCTCCACGTGGATTTCGATAAACTCTATGCGTTCCTCTCCCGATCCCTCGAACGGTTCGAGGCCCGGGAGACGATCGTTCTTTACGGTTCGTGCCATCCGCTTATGGAAAAACTCCTCGACGGTTTTCAAACGTTCCGGACCGAAGGGCAGAACTGCGTCGAGATGCTGCTCGGCCGGGAGGTCTTCTTTCGGAAACTCGAGGCGGGGACGTTCTTTCTCCTCGAGGATTGGGTCCGGTGCTGGGAGTACGTAACGGGTAAGACAATGAAAACCGCGGAGATCCGGGCCATGACCGTCGGGGGGGAGCACAGCTCGTTTCTCGCGATCCGGACCCCGTGTTCCGGCGACTTCACCGCGGACGCCGAGGGCATAAGCGCATCGATCGGGATTCCGCTCACGTGGATGGACGTGGGGCTTGACAACCTCGAGGCCGTACTCGGCGATGCCGTGCATCGAAGGCTTAAAGGCGGACTATGACCGGCGGCGGAAACCCCGGGGATCCGAGGGAGCTTGCCCGCAGGCTTAAGAAGCTCAGTGCTGAGAAGGCGGCCCTGGAGCTGGTGGTGGAGATCCTCCGTCGGGTGACCCCGTCGGGCGGCGGGCTGATAAATACTGTACAGCGTATTCTCTCGGCACTCATGGATATCATTGGCGGTGCCAACGTGGTCCTCTGGTTTAGCGAAGACGGTCGCTGGTTTCACCACGATATCCGCGGGGAACGCGGCGATTGTCCTTTTCCCGACGATCCCCTTGTGGCCACGGCCGTTGAGGGAAAAGAGTTCGTCGAGGTCGAAGGGCCAAGCTTCCTCGTGGATGTGGGCGCCGGCGATACCCTGGCAAGGGGCACGACATGGGTGTTTCCCTTGACCGTGGGGGAATCCGTGATCGGGGCCCTTAAACTCGAAGGAGTTACGATACCGCCTGAGACCTCGGTGCGACGCCGGCTGGAATTCGCGTGCGGGTATATCGCCCTTACCCTCCAGGCGGAACTCCTGAATCTGAGCCGCCTTAAACGTGCCTACGATGTGGCCCGACGGAGTGAAATCCGGTACCGGACGCTCTTTGAAGATTCCCCTGTTTCCCTCTGGGAAGAAGATTTCTCGGACGTCAAGGGTATTATCGATAATCTGCGGGAACAGGGCGTGGAAGACCTGGACGCCTATTTCGCGGAGCATCCCGACGTTCTTGCGAAGTGCGCCCGCGCCGTGAAAATTCTCCGGGTAAACCGGGCCTCGGTAGAACTCTACGAGGCCGAGGACGAGATCGAATTCGTAAAGAATCCGGAGCGGATCTTTCTTCCCGAATCGTTCGAGGCCTTCCGGGGCGAGCTGATCGCGCTTTCGGAAGGCAGGACGTCCTACGAGGTGGAAACCGTGACACAGACCATGACGGGAAAGAAAAAGCACATACACCTCCGGTGGGCGCTTGCGCCGGAGTACGAACAGGATTGGTCCCGGATTATCGTCTCCGTCGTTGATCACACGGAACGGAAACAGGCGGACGAGGAGCGGGAACGCCTCGAGGTCCAGGTCAGGCATACCCAGAAACTCGAAAGCCTCGGTGTTCTTGCCGGCGGTATTGCTCATGATTTCAATAATATGCTCGTTTCGATCCTCGGCAACGCCGACCTTGCCCTGCTGAAGCTTCCACCTGCGGCACCCGGCAGGGAACACATCGGGGCGATCGAGCAGGCGGCCCGCCGGGCGGCGGACCTCTGCCGGCAGATGCTCGCCTATTCCGGCAAGGGAAAATTCGTGATCGAGTCCCTGGACATCTCCCAGGTGGTGCGGGAGATGGGGCACATGCTCGAAGTGTCCGTAAGCAAGAAGGCGCCCATCAGATATCAGCTCGCCGACTCCCTTCCGGCGGTGGACGCCGACCCGACCCAGCTTCGGCAGATCATTCTTAACCTGATCGTCAACGCCTCCGAGGCGATCGGGGATGAAAACGGGATCATATCGATCACCACCGGGGTGATGGACTGCGACGCAGCCTATTTGAAAAATACCTATGTAGGGGAGGATCTTCCTCGAGGGCGGTACGTCTTCGTCGAGGTATCCGATACCGGATGCGGTATGGACGACGAGACTCGTGAGAAACTTTTCGATCCGTTTTTCTCGACAAAATTCGCCGGCAGGGGGCTTGGTATGTCCGCCGTACTGGGGATCGTCCGGGGTCATGGCGGAACCATAAAGATCTACAGTGAATTAGGCCGGGGCAGTACGTTCAAGGTCCTGCTTCCCGCATCGGCCCGTCCCGCGGATCATGCGCCCGAACCCGAGGAGGCCGGAAGCGAGCGCTGGCGGGTCCGGGGAAGCGTCCTTCTCGTGGACGACGACGAATCCGTGCGGCAGGTCGGCGAGGCGATGCTCAAACACGCGGGGTTTACGGTCTTTACGGCTTCGGACGGCGACGAGGCCCTGCAGGTGTTTCGGGAACATGCCGACGAGATCCGATGCGTACTGCTCGACCTTACCATGCCGCGGATGGACGGGGAGGAGTGTTTCCGGGAGTTGAGGAGGGTGCGGGGAGACGTCTGTGTCGTGCTGTCGAGCGGGTACAACGCCCAGGACGTCTCCCAGCGTTTCGTGGGCAAGGGGCTTGCGGGGTTTATCCAGAAACCCTACCGGTACGAAAACATGGCCGCCGTCCTGCGGGAGGTCCTCGGGGAATAATCGAAGGTTAACGGCCGTGAATGGTGAATTGTGAATGGCGAAAGGCTGTCTGAAGGAAGAGGGCAGAAGTTAGAAGTGAGAAGTACGGAAAAAACGTCTCCCGTCTTCCCGTTTTCCGTCTAACTTCCAAAAGCTGCCAACCGCCGACATCCTTCCCTTTCCCCCTATCTCCGTCTCCTCTGTGCCCTGGCCGAGCCGTGGTTTCCCAGCCGCTCGGCCCGAACCCGCAGCCCGACGGGACAGTGGTCGGAGCCTCGGACATGGTCGAGGATGAAGGCCTCGCGGACACGGTTGAGCATCCCGGCGCTTGTGCAGACGTAATCGATCCGCCAGCCGATGTTCCGGTCCCGGGCACCGGAGCGGAAACTCCACCAGGAATACTGGATCCGGCCGCCTTGCAGCTCCCGGAAGGTATCGCGAAATCCCGCCCGGATAAACGAATCCATCCAGGCCCGTTCCTCGTGGGTGAACCCGGGGTTTCCCACGTTCTGTTTCGGCCGCGCAAGATCGATCTCACGGTGCGCCACGTTGAAGTCGCCGCAGACAATCACGGGTTTCTTTTGCCTGAGGCCCCGGAGTTTCGTGAGCAGGTAGCGGTCGAACCGCAGTTTGTAGTCGAGCCGGGAGAGTTCGTGGTTTGCGTTAGGGAAATACGTATTGACCAGGAAGAAGGAAGCCGTCTCCAGGACCTGGATCCTGCCTTCCCGGTCGAACTCGTCGGTACCGAAACCGTTCCGGGGGGGTGCCGACGGCTCGGGCAGGTCCTTCCGGACAAAGACCGCGGTACCGCTGTAGCCCGGCCGGTGGGCGTGGTTATAAAAGACCCGGTAACCCGGGAAACGGAATCGTTCCCTTTCGACGACGGCAGGCGAAAGCCGGGTCTCCTGAAGGCAGAGGATCCCGGGTCGTTCCGTCCGGAGAAACGAACGAAACCCTTTTCCGAGGACCGAGCGCAGGCCGTTTACATTCCACGAGATTATGGTAAGGGAGTCTTGCACGAACCGATATTGTACGGGACGAGGGCGGTTCCGGGTGCCGATACCCGTCAGGTGAGTGACGCCGCGTAGCGCGCCGTGATCCCGGGGCACGAGGGAGGAAGTGGTTTTTCTTTGTTATCCCGTTACATATCCAGTACTTCTCTCAGCTTCTTCGCCAGCTTGCCCGGTGTCAGGGGTTTCTGTATGAATGTTATACCCGGGTCGAGTATTCCGCGCTGGGCAATGGATTCATCAGTGTATCCTGACATATAAAGCACCTTTATCCCCGGCCTCTTTTCTTTTACCACAGCGGACAGCTCCTTGCCGCTCATCCCCGGCATGATAACGTCTGTCAGCAGAAGGTCTATCGCCCCCTCTGTTGTATCACTGATCTGCAACGCCTCTTCCCCGCAGGATGCGTCAAGGACGTTATATCCCAACGGCCGGAGCGTCTCCACTATAAGTTTGCGGATGGATGCCTCATCCTCCACCACTAAAACCGTTTCGGTCCCCTGGGGGACGGCAGCAATCTCAGCAGGAAACACTGCCTCTGCAGCTTCATCCGTCACAGGGAAATAGACCTTGAATATTGAACCCTTGCCCGGCTCACTATAAACCCATATATGTCCGTTATGCTGTTTGACGATTCCATAGACGGTAGCCAGCCCCAGACCTGTCCCCTTACCGATCCCCTTTGTGGTAAAAAACGGTTCAAATAGACGCTCCTGCACCTCCCTGGTCATTCCCTCGCCGGTATCTTTTATCGAAAGTACCACGTAAGAACCCGGCGTTACCCCTTCATGGATTCCGGCATATTCCTCATCCAGCTCCTCATCTGCCGTCTCAATTGTCAACCTGCCGCCGCAGGGCATTGCGTCCCGTGCGTTGACTGCAAGGTTCATCAAAACCTGTTCTATCTGACCGGGATCGGCCTTTATGTCTCTGACCGGTGACTGGATGTTCAATTCCAGGACAACATCCTCGCCGATCACTCTGCCAAGCATTTTTCCCGTATTCTCAATAACAGTGTTCAGGTTGACCACCTTCATCTCGAGCACCTGCTTGCGGCTGAAGGCCAGGAGCTGCCGTGTAAGTACAGCGGCCTTCTCTCCGGATTCCCAAATGATCTTGAGGTATTCCCGTAGGGGGTCTGTCTTCGGGAGCTTTGCCAGGGCTAACTCACTGTATCCGAGAATAGTGGTCAGTATATTGTTGAAGTCATGGGCAATACCACCGGTCAGCATTCCTACGGACTCGAGCTTCTGGGATTGAAGGAGCTGGGACTGAAGGTCCTTTTTCTCCTCCTCCGCCTTCTCGCGCTCTTCTCCTATTTCGATGTTGTGCAGAGCAAAGGCGATGTCCTGGCCAACCCCGGAGAGAATATCCACCTCTTCTTCATCAAAGGAATTCGGGGTTGTTGAATAAACATTCAAGGCGCCGAACACCCTCTCCTGGTAAACCAGAGGGACGGCAACCGATGAGGCATAGCCGCGCTTCAGCGCTTCTTCCCTCCAGGGCTTGTACCGGGGATCTCGGCCGATATCCCGCATGACATAGGGTTTCCTGGTTTTGAGAGCCGTCCCGGTAGGTCCTTTGCCGGTCTCGGAATCGTCCCAGCTTACTTCTATGGACTCCAGATAACCCTCCTCAAAACCCGCCTGCGCCGCCGGCAGAACCTCCCTGGTACCTTCATCGACCAATCCTATCCATACGAACTTGTAATCACGGGTTTGATCAAGAATCTCAGAGACCCCTTGCAGAAGCTTTTTCCGGTTTTTCTCATGCACGATAAGTTGATTTATGTCCCTGATCGCCTCCAGGACATTCTGAAGATGTTGAATGCGATCTCCTATACGCTTGCGCTCGGTGATGTCGTAGTAATGTTCAATACGCCCTCCGGCATACAGACCCGATCGGATTGGCTGGCTCCAGTGTTCAAGCCAGCGCTCTTCGCGCTCATCGCCGGGCAGTACATGGCACTCGAAGTTCTCCGCATAGGTGTTATTGTCATATGTAGCGAGCACCTTCCGGGCAAAGCCCTCGGGGTCCTCAAATATCTCCTTGACCCGTTCACGAATGAGCTGTCTCTTGTCCTTCCCGATAACCTCGTCCCTTCGCAGGGAAAAGTAACGTTCCTGCGACTGGTTCACCCAGACAACCTTGAAGTCGGAATCGAGGATAAAGACGCCGACCGCTGAACTGTCAAGCACATCGTTGGTTAGTGAGCGGTATTTTTCTTCGCTCTCCCGCAATGCCTCCGCCGAACGTCTGATTGAAGCTATGTTGCGATGGATCAGTATATAAAGCATCCATGCTGTTGCGATGACGTACAGCCAGCCCTTGAAAGTCTGCAAGCGGGTGAGTGCTGCCGGATCATGGATCATGGCGCCGAGCATCTTGTCGGAAAACAGTATCCACAGTGATCCCACGAACACATAGATCAAGGTAATCTTCAAAGGAGTGAGGTCCCCTTTGAACTGCTTCCGCATCTTTGAAACGACATTCATATCAGCGCCCAAATAATTTGTTCGCCTACTGCTCCCGAAACAGGGTGACCCATTCCCCGTCCATTAAAACAACTCGTATTGCGATAATACTCCAATTACGGCTTTTCGTCGAGCGCGTTGTACCTCCTTTCGGGATTCCGCCCGAGCGGCGAGTTCGATTGCACGGGTATCCACCTCCATTTCGAACACCCCGGCCCCGTTCGCCGGAAGTTCTTGCCACTGGTTTTTGCTGCCGGCCGCCGACTGCGGATTTTTTCTCTCGGCATCAACCTGTAGTTCTTCCGTTCTTTCTTTGCTCTTGCGTTCTTCTTGCAAAGCAGACAAATGTCTGTTATAGTATTTCCGTAATTTGACGAGAGGAGGGCGGCATGGGACGGACACCGCCGGGAGAGACCCGGCAGAAGATCTTTGAATTCGTGCGTACGCGGCTTCTTTCCGGGACCCCGCCCACGGTCCGGGAGGTCCAGGAGGCCTTCGGGTTTCGGGCGGTCCAGACGGCCCGTCAGCATCTCGAGGCCCTGGTGGCCGAAGGAAAGCTCATGGCCGAGCGGGGCAAGGCCCGCGGGTACCGCCTTCCCCACGAGGTACGGCCCGGGGCCCTTGTCCCGCTCCTCGGGCGGGTTCCGGCGGGACCCCTGGCAACGGCGGTGGAGGATCTTGAGGGGTATATCCCGGTGGACCCGCCCCGGGGCGGGGGCGAACTCTTCGCCCTCAGGGTTCGGGGCGAGAGCATGATCGAGGCAGGAATCCTGCCCGGAGACGTGGTAATCGTGCGACGGCAGGAGCGGGCGGAAAACGGCGATATCGTTGTTGCCCTGATCGGGGAGGATGCGACCGTGAAAAAGCTTCGCATACGCCGGGGGCGCATGGAACTCCACCCGGAAAACCCGGCCTACGAGATTATTGTCCCCGATCCCGGGGAGACCCGGATCCTCGGCAAGGTGATCGAACTGAGGAGGGAATTGGGATGAAGAACGGGATGAAAAGGCGGCCGCCCATAGCCCATAGCCTATCGCCCATTGCCCATTTTTACCTATGCCCACACTTGCACGGAACATAAACGTAAACGGCGTACTGCCGGCCCGGCGGCTTGACGGGGCGGCGGAGCGCCTGGCGGGGGTTCGGCCGGCGTGGTCTTACAGCGTCTGCGCGGGCAGACTCGTGGAGCTTTCCGGGACCGGGCCTTCCGCCGTCTTGACCGCGGCCATGGGTCTTGTCGCCGATGCCCAGAGGAAGGGGGAGACGGTGGCCTGGATCGCGTCGGACGAGAGTATTTTTTTCCCGCCGGATGCGGTCGCAGGCGGGGTCGATCTCGAGGCCCTCGTGGTACTGCGCCTCGGGGAGGTGCGTGCGGCCCTCCGGGCCGCGGAACAGCTCTCCCGCTCGGGCGGGTTCGGGCTCGTGGTCATCGATCTCGGGAGGGACGCCCTGGTACCACTTCCGTTTCAGCGCCGGTTTGCGGGCTCGGCCCTCCAGCAGGAAACGGCTGTTGTCTGCCTCACCGA